>JAGGWF010000104.1 GCA_021157685.1 Planctomycetota bacterium
CCTCTGTGGCAAAAAAAAGGAATAACCAATGGACTTACAATACAAAATAATCGTTGGGTTAGAAATTCATGTTCACCTCGCCACCCGGACCAAGATTTTCTGCGGCTGTGAACTAGCCTATGGCGATATGGCGAATACGCATGTCTGTCCGGTGTGTTTGGGGATGCCGGGCAGTTTGCCGGTGATGAACAAGAAGGCGCTGGAGTATTCGATCCTGACGGGGCTGGCGCTGAATTGTAAAATTGCGTCGTTTACCAAATGGGACCGCAAGAGTTATTATTACCCCGATCTGCCGAAGAATTACCAGATCAGCCAGTACGACCTGCCGTTCAGCGAGCATGGCTATATTGAAATCCCGCTTGAAGATGGAACCACTAAGAAAATCCGCATCACCCGCGCCCATCTGGAAGAGGATGCGGGGAAAAATACGCATTCGTTGGGCAACTTCTCAGCGATTGACCTGAACCGTGCCGGAACGCCGCTTTTGGAGATTGTTACCGAGCCGGATATGAACAGCCCCGAAGAGGTAGGGGCCTTGGCAAGGCAGCTCCAGCGGATTGTTCGCTATCTCGGTGTGTCCGAAGCGGATATGCAAAAGGGGCATATGCGGTTTGAGCCGAATATCAATCTGCATATTACTCGTGACGGCCAGATATTTAAAACCCCGATCAGCGAAGTCAAAAACCTTAACAGTTTTCGTGCGGTTCAGCGCAGCATTGCTTATGAAGCCCGCCGGCAGTATCAGGAATTTCTCGAGACCGGCAAAACACTTCAAATGGGTAATAAATGTACTTACGGCTGGGACGATGAGAACCAGATGACGGTGTTGCAGCGAGAAAAAGAAGAGGCCCACGATTACCGCTACTTCCCCGATCCGGATTTGGTGCCGGTGGAGGTGGACGAAGTCTGGCTCGGCGAGATCAAATCGCGTTTGTGTGAGCTGCCGTCACAAATGCAGCAGCGGTTTGTTCATGAGTATGGCCTGAGTGACTATGATGCGGGTGTGTTGACTGCCGACCGTGGGACGGCGGAGTTTTTTGACAAAACCGTCAAGCTCGGAGCCGCCGCTAAACGCGTCTGTAACTTGCTGACACAAACGGGCCTGAAGTTAGCCAATGAAAAGAGTGTTAGTGTGGATCAGTTGCAGATCACTCCGGAAAATCTGGCCGAACTGGCAAAAATGATTGACACCGGCGTCGTCAGTGCATCGGCGGCGACCACGATTTTTGAGATCATGGCAGAGTCCGGTGGCGACCCGAAGAAGATTGCCGAGGAAAAGAACCTGATTCAGAAAAGTGATTCTGGCGAGATTGAAGCGCTGATCGATCAGGTCATCGCCGAAAATCCTAAGGCCGTTGAGGACGCGAAAAATAATCCGAAAAAAGCAAAAAAATCGGCTGGGTTCCTGATGGGTCAGGTCATGCAGAAAAGTAGGGGCCAGGCCAACCCGAAAGTTGTCTCGCAGATTTTAAGCTGCAAATTGAATTCGTAGAATCGAGTTTACGACAATTCGATTTTCTTTTAAAGATCAATGTGGCCAGTGAAATGGACAAAAAGATGCTATCAGGGTCTTGTTGTGCCGTTAAAATATATCTGGACATGGGGGCTGTTTTTCAGTATACAGGTGACGAGGCCCTGATTCAGGAGGAAATACAGGCAATAATGAACGAATGATACAACTTAAACGCACTTTGTACCTGCGACCACGACAGCGGTCGCAGGTACAGGTGTTTGCTAAGACCATGTGAAGAAAGCGGTAAATATGAAATTCAGAATTAATATATGGAGGTTGTAAGTGAGTGCGAAGAAAATGATCGTTTTGTACCTGGTAACACTCTTAAGGGCTATGGCCACAGCTGATGTCATTGATTTTTCTCCCTACCTGCAAAGCCCCACGCCATCGTCGATAACCATCAACTGGCACGAGGCGCAGTCCAGTGAGTCGATTGTGTATTACGGTACCACAGAGGCGATTGGACAGAGTACCACTGGAGACACGCATGTATTTGATGCGAATACGCTTTGGCACCGGGTGCAGCTGACAGGTTTACTGCCTGATACGGAATACTTCTACAATTGCAAGACGGGTACAGCCGAGTCCGGCATTCAGACATTTAGAACCTTTCCGGCCAATGATGTATCGCAGGGACATTTTCGTGTCGGGATTCTGGGTGACACAAGGACGGGAATTGCGGACCACACAAGGGTCATCAATGCGATGCGGAAAAAAGTGCAAGCCCTCTATGGGCCAGATGTCCAAAACCAGCTTCATCTGATTTTGAATGTAGGCGATATCGTAACAACCGGGAGTACACTCGGGCAGTATGCGTCAGAGTATTTTGAACCGATCAAGAACCTGTCTGTAAATGTGCCCTTCATGGTCAGCATCGGCAATCACGAGGACGAGGCCGCCCACTATTACAACTACATGAATTATGAAGATTTCGGTGGTCCGCAGGGAGAGAAGTACTACTCTTTTAGAGCCGGCCCCATTCTTTTTTTGGCCATAAACAGCAATACATCCCTAATGAACGCCACACAGCTCAACTGGATCGAGATAGAGCTGATGGCCGCGCAGAATGATGCGGACATCGACTGGGTGCTGGCCTTTTGCCACCATCCCGGACGCAGTGAAGTTTGGCCCGATGGAAACACCGCATGGGTGAACAACGAAGTGATTCCATTGCTGGCTGACTATGACAAGGTTTGTGGATTGTACTACGGACATTCGCACAACTATGAAGTGGGGGCCCATCCCGACGCGCCTTTCCGCCTCGTACTAAGTGGCGGCGGCGGCTCAGCTTTGGATAGATGGGGCCAATACGCCAATCAGACAGATTATCCGGAACTCTACAAATCGTGGGATCATTTTGGGTACACGATTCTCGATTTCGATCTGGCAGACCGCAGCTATACTGGAAAAACCTATTCGCTGGGTAATCAGTCTCTTTACCGAGATAATGAACTGGTAGACGAGTTCTATCAGAAGCGTGAAAACACATCCGCCCCGCAAACACCCCAAGGTCTTTCTCCTGTTGGAGAAGTTGACCTGCCCCTGATTCTCATCGCCAGTGCCTATAAGGGTGTTGAAGAAATCATGAGTAGCCATTTTCAGGTAACCTTGGTTTCAGGCGATTACAGTTCCCCTGTGGTGGATAGTCGCCGAGATTGGGTGAATTTTTATGATGACACCGGCGCCCCCGGCTACGAGATGGTGAACTTGAATGAAGGCATTGACCTGGAGTCTCTCGTGATTGATAGCGGAATCAGCGTTGGCCAAACGCTTTCCTGGCGTATCAGATATCGTGACCAGAACCTTCTCTGGTCGGAG
>JAGGWF010000135.1 GCA_021157685.1 Planctomycetota bacterium
AAGATTGACGCGATCCTGTCTGTCTAACCGGCATTTCTTCCCTAAAAGCCCCTGTTTTCTATCTACCCCGTTGTTTTTGCAGGGGTTGTGAGCATTCCGGCGGCCGGGGGAATCCTGTTGCTCAAACGGGTGGCGGGTGGCACGGTCAAGCTGTGCTTGGCCGTGGGCTTCTCTCACGGACCGCTCCATGACTGTCGCGGCTCTGGCGGCAGCGCTTTCATTGCACGATATTTCAGGGGTCGCCCTATATGTCGGGCGATTGAAGCGGTCTTATTAATTTCTTCCGACTCCTCCTTTCTTTTTTAATTTCCTTTTTAATAAGAGGTTACGCGCAATCTCTCGACCCTTTTTACGCTTTGGTACGCCTGTTGCGACTATAGACAAATGAATAAACGATTCGGCTTCGGCCGGAAAACGATGAACGATTGAGTGGCTCTTTTTGAAAATGTAATAAGATACAGGGTTTTCCCTTTAACAAAGTTTTCTCCCTTCCTTTGGCTGGGCTTGAGCTGACCGTTCAAGTCCGGCCTGAATTAAAACACATGATGTGATCAAGATAGCAGTACCGTCGCCGAGGAATTGGCCGGGGTAAGAATTGGCTTCGGAAACGCGGTGCTTGAGAAGTAACTTAGTTTCGTTCTTCCCCGGTTTTTTTATGGAAAGGATCAGGACTATGGCAAAAACATATCACACTTCAAATCGATGGGCTCTAACCGGCTTGTTCAAGCGGATCAACCTGGGGGACGATCCGAAACGGCTTCGGAATGAAGCCAGCCATCTTGCAGACAAGGTCAACTCAGACGATATCGCCGCCGCTCAACAGGCACTGGTCGATGAGGGCTATTCCAACCAGGTCGTTCAGAAAATATCGTCGGTATTCGTCCTGATGGGGTTGCATAAGGAAAAGACCGGATCGAAAGAGGCCAAACTTCCTGACAGCCACATCTTGCAGAAAGTATGGGCCGAGCATGCGCTGACCCGGTGCTATTTGGCGGATTTGGCCCAAATTACAGAGGAGATCGATCACCTCGATAGTCTGACGGATGTAAGCTCTGAATTCCGCCGGCTGCTGCAGGCGATTGATCATTTTTACCGGTTCAAACGACATATTGAACGGGAAGAGGATATTATTTTTCCCTATTTAAGGAAACATGGCTGGAAAGGACTTTGTAAGGCCGATGAAGATGAGCATAAAAAAATCGTCACTTATATTGATAGTTTTGTCGTCTTGGCCTCTTCTTTGAATACCATTGAATTCGACCATTTCAAGGACTATCTCCAGGAGTTTGTAAAGTATTTTGTTCCTTTGGTACGGGAGCATCTGTCTTATGAAGAAGAGCTTCTTTGGCCGATCGCGCTTGTTGTTATTGATAACGCTGAAACATGGGAGACGATCAAAGCGTTCTGCAATGAATTTGAATACTGATTTTTTGATTCTGGATAGTGGAACAAAAGAGAAAGGAATATGAAAATGGATGCATATTATTCAAAAAAAGCGACTCCTGCGAATACAACAAAAGCATTTGCCACAAGACATGCCGAGCCCCGGAATATCACAGATGAAAGCGGCGGATTTTGCATTTGTCCGAGTTGTTTCCATCTGGTCTTTGATGAATTATTGACCGGGACTTGCCCGTGCTGTCACAGTCAATTCTGCCCGCGGTGCTCGATCAAAAAGCGGGCGTAATAATGGACGAATGGGGGTCTATCATGATTACATTTCGACACAAACCAAGACAGATTTTAATCGACATCGATACGCAACTGGATCTGCTTGTGGGCAACGGGGCTGCCAGTGTGTATAACCACCGACGGATTTTGGCCAATATCCATCGGGTCATGGCGGCGGCAAGGCACAATCATGTTCCCACGATTTCAACGGCCCAAGTTTACAATCGTGATTATCACAGTCCGGGCTATTGCCTTGCGGGGACCAATGGCTTCAAAAAACTAAAGTACACCGTTCGAGGCAACTGCTTATGCTACTCGACATCTGATTCGACAGATTTGCCGCCGGATCTGCTGAGGCGGTATGATCAGGTCGTTTTTTGTAAACGATGTGAGGATCCGTTCGAAGAACCGCGGCTTGAAAGGATGCTGACGGAACTGAAGGCCGATGTGTTGTTTTTGATCGGTGCCACCGCAGAGGGGTCGGTAAAAGCGACTGCGATGGGGCTCTTGGCCAGAGGGAAAAGAGTAACCGTCCTGACGGATGTTGTCGGCACACGGGACAAGGCCGAGGCCTGTCGCGCGTTTCGGGAGATGGCCGCCAAAGGGGCGATTTTGTCAAAAGCTACTGAAGTGCTGGGATCGTCGATTTTAAAGGTTGTACACGCCTGCTCCTGCAAGCGCTGCAGGGCGGTCAGTTCCATCAATTAACGGGTCACAGCAGCTCAGCAAAATAAGTGTGAGGCCTCAGTAGGATTCTGACATTATCCCGAAGACCTCACGCTTGGGCTGCGATAAATGCCAATTTGCCCCCGAAACATGGTTTTTCGTTGACGACTCGCCTGCCGGTCTTTATAATAAGAAGGTGCACTCGGTCTATCTATGCCTGTTTCGTGTAACTTTTTGTTAGGTATAGAGTTGGAGTGTGTACAGCAGGGTGAGAACGGACTAATTTATATTGGAGATTATCGATGAGATACAAAAGTTCTTGGATATGGGTGATGTTGGCGGGCTTGTTGGTATGTTCGGCAGTATCTGTGGCTGACTTGGAAGAAAACTGGAACGATTTCCTGCATTACACGGCGATTGGCCGGTTTGAGCTTGCCAAGAGCTACGCCGAACAGATTATTCAGGACTCCCCGGACCCGACGCAGCTTCTGGATTTGTCCGAGGAAAACCAGGAGGGCTTCCGTCTGTTGCTGAAGATGCATGCCGATAGTAATGAGCTGCGCGAGGTCAGCGGCAAGGTTCTTGACCTGATCGAAGAAGGCCGTTATATCCGCCGGACCGATGCGAAGATCATTTCACAGGAGATTCAGCGGCTCAGTACCACCATCAAGGGCCGCATTGCCGCCGAGCAGCGACTTAAAAACGCCGGTGAATACGCGATCCCCCAGATGCTGGCGGCGATTGCCGACCCGGATCGCAAAAATGAGATAGCTTATATTACTGAGGCATTGCCAAAGATTGGCCGGCCCGCGATCCGTCCGTTGGTGGCGGCCTTGCAGATGCAGGATGTGGCCGTTAAGGTCGAAGTTGTCCGGGCGCTGGGCAAGATCGGCTATTATGAGCCGCTGGCGTATTTGAAATATGAAATCGAAACCACCGATTCGGATGTCATTAGGACACAGGTGACCGCTGCTATCGAACGGATTGATGATAGCGCACTGAAAATTCCCGCTGCGGACCTATTTTTCAGGTTGGGTGAGAATTACTACAATCAGGACGATTCACTGGCTGCGGCGGCTGAGTATGATTTTGCGAATGTGTGGTTCTGGGATGCTGATAAGGGAGCTCTGATCCGCCGGGAAGTCAATCAAGAATACTTCGATGAACTGATGGCGATGCGTGCCTGTGAATGGACTTTAAAAACGGACCCGGCAGTCGGTAAAGCGATCGGACTGTGGATTGCGGCGTTTTTCCGTGCCGAATCAGTCGGCGAGCCCATGCCGGAGTACTTTGGCCAAGGCCATGCCGATGCGATGACCTATGCGACCACGGCGGGGCCGGAATACCTGCATCAGGCGCTGGAGCGGGCGATTAATGATAAAGATGATTATGTGGCTTTGGGCGTTGTCGAGGCAATGGCCGTCAACGCGGGTGAAAAATCCCTGCTGGTCCGGTTGGGTACCGAACAACCACTGGCTAAGGCACTGAGTTTTGCCGATCGCAAGGTGCGGTACAGTGCGGCGATTGCTTTTGCGGAGGCCAATCCGGTCAGTGGCTTTGTTGGCAGTGATTTGATTGCCGAAAACCTGGCCGAGGCGGTTCTTGGACAGGATATTGATGAAATCGGAGCGGAGATGGCCCAAACCTATGCACTGCGAGCCGTCGAGGCGATGTACAAATTGGCGGTGGCACGAAACAAGATCGTGGATTTGTCAACGGCTTTGAACGCTCTGATTGAGGTTACGCAAAAATCCGACTCGCACATGCAGGTACTGGCCGCGGGAGTACTGGCTCATCTGGAAAGTCCTGAGGCGCAGCGGGCGATCGCGGCGATGGCGATGGATGAGCAGAACGACACCGATGTTCGAGTTGCTGCCTTTGGTTCGCTGGCCTTGTCGGCGAAGATCAATGCGAATCTGCTGCTGACCGA
>JAGGWF010000070.1 GCA_021157685.1 Planctomycetota bacterium
GCCCGACTATTCCGGCAGTTTAAAGTCTTCGCCAGAGTCGATTAGTTGTTGTTTCTTGTCATCGTCGAGGGCGATCTCTTCATCGGTTAAGTAACACGCCGGTTCGGGGGCCCAGGGGTCGTTATAGTAGAGGTCGGCACGGACGCGTAAACTGCCGCCGCAGGCATCGAAAAACTTACACAGACGACAGCGACCTTTGACAGTGTCCCTGCGGTTCCGCAAGCCCTTTAGCAGGGGTTCGTCAGAATTAGTCCAGATCTCACTGAACTTCTTTTCGTGGATATCGCCGAGGTCGTAATGGCCCCAGAACTGGTTGGCGTGGACCTTGCCGTTAAAGTCGATGCTCCCAATCCCGACACCGCTGCTACTCAAGCCACCGCCGTTCCAGGTAAGCAGTTTCCAGACATCAGGTGCTTTTTCAGGGTTTTCTTTGAGGAGTTTCAGATACAGATAGACTCCATCAACATGGTTATCCACGGTCAAAATATCCGTGTTTTTGCCCGCAGCTTTGAGCGCTCTGGTTCGGGCGAGAATGGTATCCATCGCGGCCCGGCTCTGGGCGTGTGTCAAATCATCGGCGAACATATCCTGCCCACGACCCGCGGGAACCAGATGATAAAAACAGGCCCGCTCAATGCCCTCGGCTTCAAGGAAATCGAACAACCGGTCAAGATCCTGTGCATTGCGCTGGGTCAGCGTTAGCCGCAGGCCCACCCGCACACCGACATCTATGCAGTTGCGAATGCCCGCAACGGCATCGTCAAAAGCACCCTCAACGCCGCGGAATTGGTCATTGACTTCGCCGATGCCGTCCAGCGAGATACCGACATAGGAAACGCCCCGCTTTTTGATCTGTCTGGCTTTGTCGGCGGTAATCAGTGTGCCGTTCGTAGAAATCACGGTACGCAGCCCTTTATCGACCGCATAGCCGATCAGGTCGAAAAGGTCGAAACGGGTCATGGGTTCGCCGCCACTAAACAGGACAGACGGTACGCCAAATGTGGCGAGGTCATCCAGTACGGCTTTGGCCTCGGCGGTCGTCGGCTCATTGCTTTTGACATTGGCGCCGCTGTCGTTGTAACAGTGGACGCATTTGAGGTTGCAGCGGCTGGTGATGTTCCAGACAACAATCGGCTTTCGCTGGGCGGCGGTTTTAGGGACCATTTCGCCGGATTTTTCGCTGCCGGCAATGCCATAGCGCAGCCAGTCACCGGGGGTAATCTGATCGCAATAGAGTTTGGAGATATTAATCATAAATTAACCGCTTTCGGCAGTTTTTTCTTGCCACAGAGAATACAGAGTTCACAGAGATTTATATTATGCGGGCGAAACGCCCGCGTTCCCATTTGGCGGAGTATAAACGCACATCGGCTCGGCCTGCATGTAGTCGCCGGTGGCCGCAAACGCTCTTGCGCGGCAACCGCCGCAGACGGTTCGATAACCACAAACACCACACTTTCCTTTGAGTTGTTGTGTGTCCCGCATTTGGGCCAATTCCGCGCTACTCGTCCATATCTGCTCAAGTGGGGTTTGGAGTATATTGCCACAATCAACCGGCAGATAGCCGCAGGGAAATATGATGCCGCTGTGACCGACAAACAACACTCCCGACCCTGCCAGGCAACCCTTGGATACATGTCCGTGATGACCCCCGGCAGGATGTGATTGGTCCTGGCCCGCTGGTTTTTGCTCACGAATAACCCGTTCATAATGCGGGCCGCAAGTTACCTTGACCTCCAGATGGCCGGTGTGTTCTTTTTTCGCGATACGCTCCAGCAAATGTTCGTATTCGTCGGGCGACAGCATATCCTCTTCGGCAAACTCTTCGCCGCAGCCGACCGGAACCAACATGAACAAGTGAACCGCCACCGCACCCAATTTTTCAGCCAAAACGAAGATATCATCTAACTGGTGCGTGTTATGGCGGGTAATGGTTATATTGATCTGGAAAGGAACGCCGCAGTCATTTAGACACTGAATACCGTTAATTGCCGCATCAAAGGACCCTTCCATTTTACGAAGTTTATTATGGATTTCGCCCGTAGCACCATCCAGCGAAACCGAAACCCGTTCGACACCGGCCATCTTGATCTGTTCGGCGAGCGGTGCATCGATCAGCGTACCATTGGTTGCCAAGGCGCATTTGACTTCTTTTGCGACGGCATAGTCAATCAATTCAAAGATGTCCGTTCGGCATAGCGGTTCGCCGCCGCTGAATACCAGTATCGGCATAAAGTCCTGATGGCAGCCCAGTTCGACGAGTTGATCGATCAGCTCTCTGGCCTGAGCCGTTGACATATCCGCATCGACCGTCTCGTCGTCTTCCACTCTTCTGCAATGGGCACATCTCAAGTTGCACTTGATCGTGCTTTCCCAAAACAACAGTCGCAATTTTTGTTTGGTATCAGGGCTGTGATGCATTATTGGTTTCTCTTGTTGTCTTCTGAAATAATCTCCTGCGCATTGGCCAAAATACTCTGCGCAAACTTTTCCGCCTCATTGGCGCCGTGTTCTTTGGAAAGCCGCTCGATATTGTTAATCACACAATGACACAGCTTGTTGGCAATACGCCCCATCGAGACCTCCATCAACTCTTTGCGGCATGCCTCCTGTTGCGATTCGACAAAGAATTTGTCCATTTCATTTTTGCAGATTTGCTCAAACGCATTCTTAATTTCGCCAATCACCGGGCCCACATCCCGAATTGAGAACCAGTCCATAAATACCGAAACAGCGTTACAAATAATCTCGACCGCCTGTTCCAAATCCCCCTGTCGCAGCTTGATATTATCTTGGGCAACTTGAGCCAGATCGTCAATGCTGTACAAGTAGACATTTTCAATCCGGCTGATGGCTGGGTCAAAGCTTCGGGGAACTGTAATATCAATGATCAGCAACAGGCGATTACGCCGCCGGGCCATGAGCGACTTGATCCGATCCTGGCTGAACAAGTACCCCTCGGTTGCAGAAGCGGCAGAGACAACGATATTGGCTGCGGCCATCTCCTCATCCAGCGATTGCCAGGGCTTGCTGATAATGTCGTGTTTTTCGGCCACCTGACAACGGCGCGGCTCAGAACGGTTCACCACCGTTACATCCCGGCATTTTTCATGCTGAAAATGCTCCACCAGCAACTCACCCATCTGGCCGGCACCGGCGACCACCACCTTGGCGGACTTAATATCTGAAAATAACTGCTTTGCCAGCCCAACCGCAACGCCGGCCACGCTAACCCGCCGCGTTGAAATCGTCGTGTGGGTGATAATCTGCTTGGCCGTTCGGAATGCCTCGTGAAAAAGACGGCTCAAAATTTTTCCCGCAGTCTGGCACTTACAGGCATCCTTGTAACTTTCCTTGACCTGAGCGGTAATCTGGCTTTCTCCGATCACCATACTGTCAAGGCCGGCGGTCACGGTAAACAGATGGGTGGCGACCTCTTCATCGGTCTTGATGTAAAGAAACGCTTCGATCTCGCCAAAGCCGACGCCCCTGAAATCCGTTAGCCATTTCGCCAATTCTTCCGGATTTGGACCTGCGTCTTTATCAACAACCGCATAACACTCCACCCGGTTACAGGTTGACAGGAGAACGAACTCACACAAAGGATAGGTGGCCTTGAGCCTGTCCAAGGCCTCGCACACAAGCGGCTTATCGCAGGCGAGCCGCTGGCGAACAGCCACAGGCGCCGTTTTATGATTAATGCCAACGAGTATAATCTGCATCATAGCGCCTGACTTGAAGAGGAGGGTCTACCGGGCTGATTGATCAAACCATGGCCCGACTTGCAAAATTTCTCGCTGCCGATAAACGCGAACAGGATCAGAAAGCAAATGACTAATGTCGCCTGGGCCACCGCTTTACCGCTAAACGCAAACACCCTTCTCAATAAAAGGATGCACAGCAGTAAGGTCCATGACACAGC
Source organism: Planctomycetota bacterium (assembly GCA_021157685.1). Taxonomy (GTDB): domain Bacteria; phylum Planctomycetota; class Phycisphaerae; order Sedimentisphaerales; family Anaerohalosphaeraceae; genus 4572-13. The sequence goes on from JAGGWF010000070.1 coordinate 3,923, forward strand.
GACCAATACGATCTTGGAATCGGTCAACCAGTCTGCCGGGGGCAACCCCAATTCCTGTGAACTGATGGCGACCAGTCCAATGCCACTGACAAGCCCGAATGTCATAGCAACAAAGCCCAGTCGAAGCCCCAATAAATTCAATGCCTGTAATTTTTCAAGTGTCGGCATTGTTCCGAACAATTTTACAAACTGATTCTTCTTCAAACACCTCCGGCTCCACAGGAAAAGAATGCTCATCGCCCCGGCAAAAATGATCATCGCACCAGCCAAAGACATCGACAGAGCATGGGCGACCGCCCAAGGCGTTCGGGCCGCTTCCTGAGGCGCTGCGGCCGGTTTGGCCACAAGGGCCGACAACAGGGCCAATACCGAAAGCACCCACACCATCACCGACGAAAACCAAATCTGCTGTATGAAAGCCGAAAGAAAAAGGAATGTTATTCCGATAAGAACCATCAAAACCAACATGGATTCAAAAACACCCGTCATGGGAAACGCCTGAATCGCATGGGAACGGAAAATTAATAAAACCACAGCCAGCGTTATCTGAAGCAAAGCAAACGCCACCAATGAATGCCTGAAACGCACATCCTCTTTGACGATCTGCACATAAGCCAGAATGGAAGAGATAACAGACAGGAACAGGATTCCAAGAAATAAAAGTTTTTCCAATGGCACTAACTCAAGCATTGCGGATCCTAAAATAATTATTTCTCAAGTATATAGGTCGGGGATACTTTTTTCAACTCTCTGACTGTTTTTAACGCACGGAATTCCGTTATACCGCTCTGTCGACTCATATCCCGGATCGTCTGCTCAAGTTCGCCGGCACTGGAAGCATGAACCATCGTATAAAGAGTGTAAGGCCATCGCTTCTTCAAAGGCCGCCGGTATGCGTGGGAAACCTTTGCAAACGAAGCAAACTGCTGCCCGACCTGATCAGCCCGGTCTTCGGAAACATTCCACACGACCATCGCACCAACCCCCTGCCCCATTTGAAAATGGTTTACAATCGCACCAAGGCGGCGAATTCTCTTGTCGGCCTTCCATTGGCGCAACACTTGCAACAATTGCTCAGGAGCGATTCCGATCATGTCCGCCAAATCCAGATACGGCTGCGCCGACATTGGCATTCCGTGCTGTATCGCCGCTAAAACTTTTTTTTCAAGATCACTTAAAATCATTTTTACATTCGGGAATACGAGAGGCATTGACTAATTTCGCTATTCCATATTATGAGAATACGGCGGGATTGTACCAAGAAACAAGGGTTATAATCAAGCATTCCTTTATTTTCTCGACACTGATTGCCCATAAATCTTACTTGATGTCGTCGGCGTCAATCCCTATAATTACGGTTGATACTACTCTTATAAAGGCAGTCATGAAAGAGATACGAATAGCGACACGGGCCAGCAAGTTGGCTTTGGCACAGGCCAGGCAGGTAATGAAGCTTTTGTCTACAGCGGCCCCTGAAATCCCCGTTTCAATCGTAGAAATATCTACAAAAGGAGATCGGGATACATCTGATTTTCTGTACAAGGTCGGATCGGTTGGTTTTTTTACTTCGGAAGTTGAGCGGGCTCTTCTGGATGGACGAGCCGATATCGCCGTCCATAGTCTAAAAGACCTGCCGACAACGATTACGAAGGGCCTGACTATTTCAGCGATTCCGCAGCGGGAGCAGGTTCATGATGTAATCATAGCTGCCAGAAATATCCATTCCATTCAGGGCTTGCCAAAAGGGGCGACCATCGGAACCTCAAGTGTGCGGCGGATTTCTCAGCTTAAACTGATCCGCCCGGATTTGAACTGTCAGCCGTTACGCGGAAATATTGAAACCCGGATCAGAAAAGTGCAGGAGGGTCAACTCGATGCGATTGTCATTGCACGGGCGGGTCTGAACCGGCTTGGACTGTCCGGGAACATTTCATTGATATTGCCGCCGGAAGACTTCATCCCAGCTCCGGGGCAGGGAGCACTGGCGATTCAAACGCGAGAAGACAACACGGAACTATGCAAGCTCGTCCGTAAACTCGATGACCCTAATACCCGAATCACCACACAAACTGAACGGCGAATTCTCGCCGGTTTGCATGGCGGGTGCAGCATCCCCCTGGGCGTGTTTTCGTTTATCGAAAAGGACGCCCTTCATATTCGTGCGATCTTGTGCAACCTGGTAGCAACAAAGTATGTCAAAAAAGCGGCCTCGTGCCCCATTGATAAAGCGATGGAAACCGCAGACACGATCGCACAGCAGATCCTGGATGAGGGCGGGAAACAAATCCTGAATAAAATCAGTATAGAAAAGAATGGAGATTTGAAATGACTTATCCGGTAACACGGCCCAGAAGACTTCGAAGGACTCCTTCGATGCGGAAACTTGTGCGAGAAACATCATTAAGCATCTCAAATTTAGTATACCCCCTTTTTGTCTGTCCGGGCACAGACATTAAAAATCCTATTGCTTCGATGACCGACTGTTTTCATTTATCACCAGATAATGCGGTCCGCGAAGCAAAAGAGGTTGCCCAACTTGGCATTGGGGCTATCTTATTGTTTGGAATCCCCCAGAAAAAAGATGCTTTCGGCACCGAAGCATCAAGTCCTGAAAGCGCTGTCGCTGAATCGATCAAACGCATAAAAGATGCCGTTCCTGAATTACTCATCGCCACAGATGTCTGTCTTTGTGCTTACACCGATCATGGGCACTGCGGCGTCATAAAAGACGGCCGTATCGAAAACGACACAACTTGTGAATTATTGGCCAAGATAGCAACGATTCACGCAAAAGCCGGCGCCGACATCATCGCCCCGTCTGACATGATGGACGGACGCGTCGGTGTCATAAGAAAAGCGTTGGACAGCGAACAATTGACCGACACCGCCATGATGGCATACTCCGCAAAATATGCCTCAGCGTATTACGGTCCCTTCCGTGACGCGGCTGGCAGCGCACCGTCGCAAGGCGACCGGAAAAGTTACCAGATGGACCCGGCCAACAGCCAAGAAGCGATGAGGGAAATAACCGCCGACATCGAAGAAGGAGCTGATATCGTCATGGTCAAGCCCGCCCTGGCCTATCTCGACATTATTCGCATGGCAAAAGATACATTTAAGGTGCCCCTTGCCGCTTATAATGTTTCCGGCGAATATATGATGCTGAACGCGGCTGCCGATGCAGGACTCATTGACCGTGAGCCGGCTATCCTGGAGACCTTGCTTAGTTTCAAGAGAGCTGGAGCTGATATTATTATCACCTACTTCGCAAAAACCGCCGCTCGACTGCTTTCCTATAAGTAGTAACAACGAAATCGACTGGAGGGACTTACAACCCTCCCCCCAACTTCGGAAAGTCCTGTTTACTCAGCAGACATCCATTATCATGGCAAGCCATCAGGTACGATTACTTAATACATCTTGCTCGTATTGCTTGACCTCGTCGAACCAGGCCATGCCAACCGGCACATCCTGTTTCATGCAGTAGTAATCCCAGACGGCAGACCACGGCAGCGATTTGAGCTCTTCAAACAGAACCAGGCGTTTGGTGAAGTCCATATCTAATTCTGCGGCTCGAAGTGTGTCAATCGGTTCGAGCATGGCGAAAAGTAATGCTTTGGCCATATTACGCGTTCCAATTACCCACGCGGCAACGCGATTGATGCTGGCATCAAAGAAATCCAGACCAATATGCACCTTGTCGAGTTTGCCGCTGCGAACCAGCTCTTTGGCGATCTGCTGAAGCTCATCATCAAAGCAGACCACATGGTCGCTATCCCAGCGGACCGGACGGCTGACATGCAGCAACAGTTCCGGACAAAACATCATCACGGAAGAAATTTTGTCGGAGATCATTTCAGTCGGGTGAAAGTGGCCCGCATCGAGACACAGTAGTTTCTGCCGTGAGACCGCATAGCCCATATAGAACTCATGAGAACCGACGGTATAACTTTCGCCGCCAATGCCAAAGAGTTTAGATTCGACCGCATCCAAATGCAGTTTCGGATCAATCGATTCGGCAAAGATTTTATCCAGTGAATCGGCCAAACGCGCGCGCGGAGCAACACGGTCTGCGGGAATATCTTTATAGGAATCCGGTATCCAAACATTCGTAACCGTCGTCGTGCCGAATTGCTTGCCCATTTCAGCGCCAATTTTACGGCAGGCAATGCCATGTTCGATCCAGAAATCACGAATACCCTTATCCGGGTGGCTCAGGGTAAAACCATCAACAACCTTTTCATGAGAAAAATAGGTGGGGTTAAAGTCCATGCCATGCAGTTTACCTTTTCCCCAGTCTATCCAGCTCTTGAAATGTGTGGGCTCTATTTGATCGCGGTCCACAAATGTTCCGCCGTTGTCCAGGTAGCAGGCATGCAAATTCAGACGATGGTCGCCGGGAATCAGCGACAGCGCCTTTTCAATGTCGCCGCGAAGCTCACCAATCGTACGGGCCTTGCCTGGATAATTCCCTGTGGCCTGAATACCGCCGGAAAGTTCCGAACCGCCAACCTGTTCATAACCGCCCACATCATCACCCTGCCAGCAATGCATCGAAACCGGAACGGATTGAAGTTTTTTTATCACAGCACCGGTGTCCACCCCGATGACCGCATATTGTTCTTTTGCTAAAAGATACGCCTGTTCAATCTTTTTATTATCCATTTTTTCTCCTAAATATCAATCGGTTTCATTCTTCATCATTCACGGGGAAACACATTGTTGACAAAAAAGCCATGTTATTCTGCGTTGTATCAAGCCGGGACATTTGAACCACAACGAGCTCGCTGCTGTTAACAATTAACGAATACGGCGTTGCTCTTTCAATGACAAGTTGACTGTCTATCTGAAGCTGGTCCATCCTTAAATGACAACTTCGCTGGGCAGGAACAATAATGCCTTCGACAAATTTCGGTTCAGCATCTTCGAAATAAATCGACAAATCAATCCGAGCATCTTTAGAACCGGTATTCAAGATGCAGGCGCATTCATGTGAAATATAGCCGTTCAGATTGTTGCTGTCATTTTCAGTAACCTGAGGGATATAGCCGTCAGGAACAACCCAACATTTTTTTCCAAGTGACTTATTGATCTTCATTTTTCTTGTCTCCAAGGTGCTGTTAATCCTGTTTCAGCTTCATAAATCGATCAAACTGCTGGTCCCAAATCGAGGTTTCCCGGGGTGTATATGTTTCCATCGGAAAGGATTCACGAATAATCTTTCGAGCTTCGCAGAGCGATTCTATATGCCCCAATCCGATCGCCTGTACGACGATATTCCCGATAACAGTCGCCTCGACGGGGCCGGCCACAACCGGCATTCCTATTGCATCGGCAGTAAATTGATTCAGCAGCTTATTCTGTGTTCCGCCGCCAACAATATGAAGCGTTTCAAACTGCATGGTGTGGATTTCCCCAAGTTGCTGCATCACCAAACGGTACTGCATGGCCAAGCTTTCCAGACAGCAACGGATATAGGCCCCCTCAGAGGCGGGAACGGGCTGGCCTGTTTGCCCACAGAAATCCGCAATCGCATCGGTCATCGAAAGCGGATTCATAAAGATATCTCTGTCCGGATCGATCAGGGTGGTAAACGCGGGAACATCGGCCGCCATTTGGGTCAGAGTCGTGTAATCAATTTCCTTCTCAAAGGCCGCACGACATCGCTGAACCAGCCACAACCCCATGATATTTTTCAGGAAGCGAACCGTGTTAAAGACGCCGCCTTCATTGGTGAAATTGTATTCATACGCTTTTTGCGTGGACATCGGCCGATCGGTTTCAATGCCCATCAGGGACCAAGTGCCAGAGCTGATATAAGCCCAGTTTTCGCCTTCGGCGGGAACGGCAGCCACTGCCGAAGCGGTATCATGCCCACCTGGGGCAACAATGGGCACAGGGCCCAATCCCGTAATCGTCTGAAGCTGTTTAGTCAGTGAATCAACAATAGTCCCCGGCTCAATCAGGTCACCCATGAGGCCAACCGGAGCGTCAACCGCCTGTAAAATATCCGAATCCCATGTCCGTGTTTTTAGATTGAGGCCCTGCGAGGTGCTTGCAATCGTATATTCGTTCGTCATTTTTCCGGTAAACAGATAATGGAAATAATCCGGGATCATCAGGAAATGCTTGGCGTTTTTGAGGGCTTCACTTTTTTGGCTGGAAAGGGCCAAAAGCTGGTAGATAGAGTTAAACTTAAGGAAAGCAATACCCGTTTTCTCATAAACCGCTTCGGAGGGAATTCGCTCAAAGAGTTTTTCCATCATCCCATCGGTGCGGCTGTCACGATAGGCCACCGGCAACCCCAGCAGAGATTCATCGTCAGCCAGCAATACAAAATCAACCCCCCAAGAGTCCACACCGATGCTTTCTATCGGAACATCGGACCGGGCACACTTTTTGAACCCTTCAACCATCGCCTCATACAGACGAATCAGATTCCAGTGATAATGACCGCCAATCGGAACCATGCCGTTCGGAAAACGATTTACCTCTTCCAAATGCAGTTTACCGTCTTCCAAAATCCCCTTCACAACGCGTCCGCTTTCAGCACCGAGGTCGATTGCAATGTATGCGTAGCTTTGTCCCACTAAGTAACTCCCTAAGTTAATTTTCCATTTGTTTTTTTCGGTAGGATTCGACTTCCCAGTTTTCAATAAATTCACGGGCACGGTCCGTCATGTAATCAATGCCGCCAAAGGCTTGGGCCAGTTTTTGTACTAAGGCCCCGTCTTGTGCCAGTTCGAGAGCGAGTACAGCGCCTTTTTTATTCTCAGAAACCCCAAAGACCGCATTATTAAAAGCCATCACCTGAGGTATGTAGCCATGCTTTGTTTTGAAATCATCAACGGATTCGATCGTCGGCTGTCCAATGAATGGATACGACTTGGAGTAAACGATGTGGTCGGGAGAAATGGGACCCGTCGCAAAATCAAAGTTGCCGCTGGCGGCCATATGCAAATCGGAATTCTGTATCGCATTATGAATCATCTGCTTTGCAGCTTCTATGTCCTTTCCCAGCGGCAAGGGAGCTATCTCCATCCCCATTGGTATCCCCGCTCGCTCATACTGTGTGTTCAGTTTTGACTGGATATCGGCATACAACCGGCGAATATCCTCGGGGGTGTCTGCGGCAACAAAAACACCATGATTTTTTAAAAGAATTATTTCCGGTTCCCTACCGTTGTTCTGTTTATAATCCTGTATTTCTTTCCGCACCTGAATACAGAGGGTATAGCCGGGATCGATATAGTCAAGCCAGAGAGCATCGGGAAACAGTTCTTTTGCGGCCTCTTTCCCGTTCTTTGAACAAGTCATCCCGTTGACCAACGCAGGATGGGTATGTACGACATACCGGGCCCGCAGCGAATCATGCAATGGCGCTTCAACAGAAGCACGGCCCGAAGAATGCGGCAAGACCGCTTTCTCCATCATCCGTTTTACAAGGGCTTCACGGCCGGAAGAATCCGCCGGCGACTCAATACGGTACAGCTCAGACAACTTTTCCCTGTCAATAGCAACAAACGCTTCGAGGGTTAATCCCGAAAGCGTCGTTCCGGAGGGCTTAACCCAAAGTGTTTGGTCATCTTTGCAGGAGGTATTGCCACCGCCGCCACGAACGAAATCCACCGTCCCAAATTCATGCGACAAATCTGTGATCATTTGCAAAATACTCAAAAGTTTATTCCTTAACTCAGAATTCATGATTAGTAACCGATGCGATTGTAAATTAATTAACAGGAAGAAAAAACCTTTTTTTGCGGAAAAACATCGTATTATTATGATGTTTCAGCATTAACAAGATTTCCAATACCCGAAACTCAAGAAGACTTAACGAGATTGAAGGAGATTCATAGGCGGCAGTTGTTTCAAGAGGTGGGGGATAATTAAAACCCGAAAGGGTTCGCCGTATTGCTGACAACAGGGTGTATTTCAGCAAAAAATGCAAGTTCACCACACTGACGCCATGTATTGGAACAGAACGGGTTCTTCCCAACCAAGATGGCGACAAAACCCTAAAGCTTGAACTTTGGATAAGAAACACTGCTTTTGAGCCAATATCAAGGTTCTTATGTTTTGGTGTCCTTGGCCCCAAATGGGTTCGTTTGGTAATTTTCGGTTTTTGAGCTAAAAACAGCGCTTTCGTTTCCTTTTATCCACCTCTTTGAGTTTGCCGCCGCAATCGGGGCAAACATCAAGCGTATGGGTTTGAAATGTATCGATTTCATCTGCCGTAAAAGGTTTTCTTTCATGTTTTGGATGTTCGGATTGACCGCCTTTGCTGAGCGATCAATAAACAGTTTATTCATGTGCCGTCCCTAACTTCCCCTGTCATCTAAAAACATTCTTTTTAGAAGCGGTTTTCCCTTCTGACATATCTAATACAACATGCTTGATCATTTTCCTGTTATAAGTGTAAACTATGTGTACCATTCCATCCACGGTTTGGATTACAGATGGGTATGAAAACTCTCCGGGCTGATTCTCAAGCGTTAATTGCATCTTCCAGTTTTTTCCATCTGAGGACACTCCGACATTTAGAGGAGTTCGTCCTTTTGATGCATGATTATATATCAGCAATTGACGGCCATCATTCAGTGTTACCGCATCAATTCCTGAATTAGGATTTGGTAACGAAGTGGCCCTTAACTGGCTCCATGTTTTCCCCCTATCATTCGACCAACTCTCTGCAATAAAACCAACTCCCTTGGTCCTGCAGAGCATTTGGAGTTTTACAGTTGAATACTGCAAAAGAGTTGGCTGAATCGCCTCCCAAGCTGGGCCGTGACTGATAGAATCGATAATCTCCCAATCTTTAAAATCTTTTGTGACTTCAAGGTGAACACGCCAGCCATCATGCTCGCTACTGGAAGGACAGACTACCGTTCCATCTGAAAGCTGAATCGGCTTATTCTTAATAGGCCCTAACAAATCTGGCCCTAACCAACGGCGTTGCTTCCAAGTCTCCCCTTGGTCTTCAGAAAGTATTAGCTCTCCCCACCACTGGTCAGGATGTGGGCCAACCTTAAAAAACAATAACAAGGGGCCTTCCAGGGGCTGGAATAAAACTGGATTCCAGCAGGGATACCGGTGCTGCGGAGACATAATGCCATTTACAACCTCGACAGATTCTGTCCACTTACCCTTTTCATAGCGTGACACCCAAATCCCAACATCCTCATGGCCTTCTCGGGTTCCTGCGAACCACGCGACCACCAAAGTTCCATCACTTGTTTGTTCAATTGTTGGAGCGTGACACTGGACAAAGGGGGGGTTTTTGAAAATATATTCCTCCATTACAATACATTTATTTTTCTGTGCGTATGTCAAAGCAGGGATACTACATAGAAAAATAATTCTACAGATCATTTGCATCATTTTGTTTTTGAATATATTCCTCAAGCTTATACTATGCAATGTGGGGTTATCTCTATCAAAAATTCTTGGTATTTCCCTGTGAAATGTCCAAGGGTCGTGAATCCGTCCATATTTCGTGATTCCACGCAATAACGCGCGGCCATATTCTTTTGACGCTTCAATTACCAGCACAACATTAGGGAATTGTTTCATTTACAAGCCTCCGAAAAGTATATAACTCCCTTAGGGCGATCGAGCCGCAACCAAAAAGAAAGAAAACCGCAGATTTACACAGATTTTCAAAAAAAGACCGAACGCAAGGGTCGCAAGAGAAGCAAAAGCCGCAAAAGTTAACCGCTTGCCTTTCTTTATATAACCATTTATAAAATAATGCCTTACAATAGCGACATCAAAAAATGATGCATAAAAAACAAGGAAATACAGGATTGTATTACATATACATAAATCGTAAAGCATCCGCAATGTTTTTGTGCGTAAAAAGAGGATTCTTTAGCGTAAAATGGTGTTGATTTGTAACCATTCACAGGAAATTTTCAAAAAACGAAAGAAAAAAGTTGCGCCCTGATTAGAGACCTGTTATGTCATGAGTCATGATAAACAAGGATGCGGTCATAGCTCAACTGTTGCAGCAAAATGCACAGCAGAGGTACACCGCCGGGGTTTGATTCCACTGCAGCAAACCGAGTTGACACTTCAGCAGATTGATCTGCCGGAAAAACTCTATACTGTCATTGATCATCGTGTCCAATTATACCGTACTCCCGACGGCACCATTATCAAAGCAACGCTGCCAAAGAGTTCAAAAAAAAGATGCCAAACCCCTCCTTCAATTTCCCTATCGAAAAAGGAAATCCTTGATAGTCTAAGGTGATTTTGGTAAGATTGTAGCATCAAAGGGACTGAATTATGATGCGTCCGCCAAAAGTCTGAATCGCCGACAAAAAACGGCGATAATGGGCAGAAGACACCACTGTTTTGGCATTTTTTGACTTTTGACGCAGGCATCAGGAAAAGGGGGTTGAAGAACAGAGAATTGAGCCGTCTGTCCCAGACAGCCATCGAACCCAAATGGTTGGATTCGAAAATCATTGTGCAACAGGCTCTTTAAGCGTTTAAATGGGAAATCCCAGTTAAAAGGAAAATGGAAAAGAAAATAGTTATGATTTGTTTGTTGGCCCTGGCGGTCCTGTTGAACGCAACGGTACAGTCGGCCTACGGTCAGAACGAGGTTGTGGGAGTTACAATCGTAGATTACAGCAGCTATTGCTGGGAAGGACAACAGGAAAATTACGCTCCGGTTCATTTGGTAAATGGCTCCGGTTTGTCGTCGGACCTGCACGGCACCAACCAGAATTTCGCCATGTGGCTTATTGAGTATTCAGCCTGCGGGTCAGACTCTGAATCGCCGGATACCGTCGAGGGTGAGTATGTAACCTTCGATCTGGGCGAATTGATAGACTTGGAATCCACCAAGATCTGGAACTGGAATGGGGCTACCTATCCGGGTGTATGCGTACACAAGATGAAAATCTGGGTTGCCGGGGATGGCGTCGACCCCAACGATCCCGCTTCCTTCCAACTGCATGATCCGAATATAATCCTGACGCAGAATCCCTGTACGGGAGGGGCAGCGGGAGAAATGCTGAGCCTGGATACGAGTATTTCCGTACGATATGTCAAATTTGAAGTGATGGAGAACTACGGCCATGAGGCGGTAGGTCTATCGGAAGTGAAATTCTACGGTCTTCCACTCCCGCCGATCCCGCCGAGCGAGCCGATCGTAATCATCACGGAAACGGACGACTTGACCCTGGTAGATGAACAAAAAGACGATCCGGATACCTATCGGGTGGTGCTGGGATACCCACCCACCAGCCCGGTCACTATTTCCATCGATTATGACCAAACGCAAATAGAGGTCATTCCAAACGAACTTGTTTTTGAGACAAGCGATTGGCAAACACCGCAAACGGTCACCGTCACGGCAGTGAGTGACGGAATCGACGAAGGAATGCAGAATAGTATCATATCACATAGTGCTGACGGCGGTAATTACACTGGGATCGCAATCGATGAGGTGATCGTTAAGATCATCGATCCGGCTACCCCAGTGGTTTATGTACTGGTGACGACCCACTTTGACTGGCCCTTTAATATCAACACGTCCCATCTAAACGCCCTTAGAAATCTATCCATCCGACACCCAAAAATGAAATGGACGCACTTGTACAATCCCGTTGTCTACACGCAAAATTCGCCTTATTTAGCTGAAATCGAGGATTACATCTTCGAGTCCCGCGATGTGTACGGTGCCGAAATCGGTTTGCACCTGCATATGTTTAAGAGCTTTGTTGAGGCGGCAGGCGTCTCATTTCGCGACTCTCCGTCTTTAAATGGAAGTAATGTGCCTGGCTGCGGCTCGGATACAGGGGGGTATTCTGTACCGTTCACCGCATACACGAGCGAAGAGATCGGCACTATGATCGATTTCAGTATTGCCAAGTTTGGCAGTCGCGGTTTGGATAGGCCGCGCACGTTTTGTGCAGGTTACTGGGCAACCAGCATTACCTCACAAACGATACTCTCCGAAAAAGGCTTTACCGTTAGCAAATCCGCTTTGCCTCCGGGAACGGAATATGGTAGTTCGGATATGACCCCCCTCTGTTGGCTAATGTACTCCGGATGGGGTGACGAGACAGTAACCCATACAATGAGTCCTTACATGATTTCTTCCAGTTCGATATTGCCCGCAGGCGGCCCACCCTATCTTTGGACAGACGAGGGGCCAATGTTGGAATTTCCGCAAAATTGCAAAGTGGGCTGGATGATTCCGACGCAGGGACTAAAGGACATATTCCTGGACAACTACAACCTAGCTACGCCAAACGAACCCAAAGTGATAGACCTGGTTCTTCACGATTCCACCGCCGTGTCCCAGTACGCCAAATTTGACGATACACTGTCGTTTATCGATCAATATGTGGAAAACCCAGATGACGTTTTGGTGGTTTATGCAACGGCAAATGAAGTACATAAAGCGATTCTGCCCAAGTTTATTCTGGGCGGCGATACAGACCGGGACGGTGATGTTGATTTTGAAGATTTGCTTGTACAGGTAACGCACTGGCTGGATATGGATTGTGTAAATTCCAACAATTGGTGCAATGGAGCAGATAGCAACCGGCAGGGATCTATTGACTTGAAAGATTTTGTCATTTTGTCGCAAAATTGGCTCACAAAAATTGCGGTGGAACAGTAAGCACAGAGATAACATAAGATATCTTTCGCACATTTGAAAAGTATGACAACAACTAGGGCCAGTCTGAAAACGCCGATTAAAATCGGCAGAGAGTAGAGAATGCAAGAGTCTTACAAAGAAGGTGACGCGCATCACTTTGGCCCCGAGTCATGCCTCGACGACCCGCGAGGGCGTGGGGAAGCGTTGACAGGGGAAAGCACAGGCCAGCCATTGAGCTCCGAAATCACATCATCTCGAATGCCGACCCGGTTGGCTGCAGGGGAAGGCAATATCAAAGGTGACGACAAAACGCGAGACGCTTTTGAATTCGGCGGAGTCGCAGAACCTGGCATGTGCGGACACTCTTTGCGCGAGAATCGGGATACCTCGAGGGTGGGCGGGATAATTTGGATTGACGATTAGAAGCGGAGTTGCATGGTGGTGTGGCACGGTCAAGCTGTGCTTGGCCGTGGGGAGTGCGGTAACGGACGTCCCTACCGTGTCCGAATGGCACTGTCATATGTAAGTCATTTATCTAAAAGGGTTTGTCGATTTTGAGTTTTTGTAGATATGCGGTTTTTCGTGTCACACAATCTCACATATTGATTTTGAGGGCGAATTACTTGATGAAAACCGGAATTAGTTGATGATTTCAAAACCATATTTCAGCATATCACTTATCGGAAAAGGGCTAATCTGGTTTCGGCATCACTTTCCGATGCAATCGAGACAACGCGGTCAGCGAACGCTTCTGTAAATTCAGCCGGCCGCGCGTTTTTTCCCACCGATAAACAATCGCAGAAGAAACCCCTAATTGCTCTGCAAGCTGCGGCACAGAAAAACCGAGCTTTTCACGCAGATTTTTCACCGAATTACCCGTAGGACGCAAACGCGGAAGTGTGGAGGTTTTGAGTTTCCGGGGCTTTTGCTTTCTGATAATCGACTTCGAGACTTTTTTGGCCGTCTTCTTTGTTTTCTTTTGAGTTTTACAAGATTTTACGGTTTTCGCAACACGATCTCGAGTACTATTTTTACGCACGATTTTGCGCTGGCGGCCTTTGTTAATCTTTTTGGCTCGAGCAGTTGTACTGTCTTCCTGTTCGGCAGTGGTTTGTGAAGCCATCTCAATGCCGAAAATATCAGAAATTTGATCATCTGCGATAACATTACCGGCCGCGATAGGCTCGAGTTTTGGCAGTGCAATACCCTCAGTAATCAATTCATCAGCATTCACTCCGCGCAAGGTGAACAATAATTCCGGTCGGCTGTCCAGACGGCTGCCGATACCGTACATCGCCGCCGCCACATGTTTGCACATCACGGCCCAATCGGGGCAGGAGCATTTTAGAGAAATTTCATTTGGCAACGGCATAAGACCCTGATCCCGGTCGGTAACGATTGACATCACACTATCAGATAAACGCCCCTGCAATAATTCAAGCATGGAGCTAATTTGACCCGAACAAAGTCGCTTAATCGATTTCCAAAGAGGGGATTTTAGCGGCTTAATATCCACCGCAACCTTATACACCTCAGAGCCGCTAACGATGGCCTCGATTCGACCCTTTTTAATCTCCAGATGGCACACCGATCCATTTCGTACATACCGTCTGCCGCGAGGAAGACGGTTTTCGAAATCTGAAAAGGATTCCAGATGCTCACACCACGCCTTGCCCCAAAAACTGCGGGCAATCGTGCGACCCTCGATCTCAATCGGCTGGATATCCTTGCCCTGCTTGCGTAATTTTTCTATTTTTTTCATGGCCTTTGCCCGCTGCTGAGCCACTGAAACATAGGGACGCCAATAATAAGACATTCTTACTCCCTTACAATTGAGCACGCGTTACATCCAAACGAACAACCTGCAACAGTTGTTCGTCAGACATTTCCGTTAATTTCACCTCACCGTCTGAGGCAAGAAGTTCATCTGCCATTTTTTGCTTTTCAGCAATCATTTCATCAATCCGTTCTTCAATCGTACCCGTTGTTACAAATTTATGCACCAAAACATTTCGTTTTTGGCCAATTCTAAACGCTCGGTCGGTTGCCTGGTTTTCAACCGCCGGATTCCACCACCGGTCAAAATGAATGATATGCGAAGCGGCGGTTAAATTCAAGCCCGTTCCGCCCGCCTTCAGAGACAAGATAAAAAACGGCGGGCCGTCTTCCCGCTGAAACTGGTCAATCAACTGCTTTCGCTTTCGGACCGGAACACCGCCATGAAGAATCAAGCCGGCCCTGCCAAAGACAGTGGTCAGATAATCTGACAGCGGATCGGTGATTTCACGAAACTGTGTAAAAATCAGCACCTTTTCCTGGCGGGAGGCAATCTCTTCACAGATTTGGGCCACACGAAGAAATTTTCCGCTACTGTTCGGGTTGTAATCCCCATCGCCAAGTAACTGGCTGGGATGGTTGCAAATCTGCTTAAACCGCATCAGATATTGCAGCACAATGCCGCGACGAGCGATTCCGTCCGCTGTGTCAAGGGCCGATTTGAGCGTTTCAATCGCTCGGGCGTAAAGTTTGATTTGGATCTTAGTCAGTTTACAATACGAAGAGGTTTCAATTTTTTCCGGAAGATCGGAAATAATCGTTTTATCCGTTTTCAGACGACGCAAAATATAAGGGCCGGTCAACTGTCGTAACGGACCGAATTGATCGGTATCCCGTTTCTGCAAATCCTTTACAAACTTCTTGAAAACAGATGCGCTGCCAAGCAAGCCGGGGTTCAGAAAATCAAACAGCGACCACAAATCGCCGATACGATTTTCCACCGGCGTCCCCGTCAATGCGATCCGGGAACACGCGGACAGCTTTTTGGCGGCCTTGCTCTGTCGGGTTGAAGGGTTCTTGATCGCCTGGGCCTCGTCAAGGATGACTAAGTTCCAGGTTATCTCTTTGAGCCACTCCTGACGGGTCAACATCGAATAAGTCGTAACAGCCAAATCGGTTCCGGCCAGTTTTTTCTCCGGCGCAGCGGCGATTTTGTCAATCACCTTGCGGTCATTTTCGGCAGGATGTAAAAAGGTTAATTTCAATGAGGGTGTAAATTTTTGTGCCTCCTGCTTCCAGTTGCCCAATAATGACGCGGGGATAACCAGCAGAGATGGCCCTGCTTCTTTTGTCTTTGATGAGGGATGCTGAAAAACAGATAACAGCGCCAATACCTGCAATGTCTTACCCAGTCCCATATCATCGGCCAGACACGCTCCCAGCCCTAATTGAGTTAAAAGGTTCAACCACGCGATCCCTTGCTGCTGATACGGACGCAAGGTCGCGCATACCGCATTGTCAAAATCAGCATCTCTCAAATTCGCAGGATCACGGAGATCATTCAAAAGCTGAGACATCGTTTCGCCTGCCGAAATATGAACCCACGGCCGTTCCTGGTCAACATGCTCTTCATCTCTTAAGTCCGCCGAGGCCCCCGCCAGCAAACGCATCCCTTCAATAAACGAAATCTCCCCCTCTTGATGCTGACACTGAAGTTTTTGCCAGTGGTCAACCGCCTCCTGCAATTTGGTGCGGTCCACCTCCACCCATTGGCCCTTAAACCAAACAAGCCCTTCATCGCCAGCGAGTAATTGCTGGATTTCCTGCTGGGTGATGGCCTCATCACCCAGCATAAATCCGACATCAAAATTCAGCATCGTCTCAACGCCCAGCTGCAATTTCTTTTTCTGATCAATCGTTACAGAAACCGTGGGACGAGGGCGTTTTTTCCACCAATTCGGCAGTCGCACCGTCAATCCCGCCTCTTCCAATTCCGGAACCGACTTCAAAAACTGATAAGCAAAATGCGCCGGCCAGGCCAACGGCTGATAAATATCCCCGGAATCAACCAGTTGATCGACCCAACCGATATCAGAAGCCGCCTGCTGGACAGGCGAGAGCAGGTTGATCAGGGCGGTGCGATTTTTCGCCCCGGCATACTGTTCCAGTGCCGTTCGGAGTGCCACATGCTTTAATTTACCCCCTGACCCAAAACCCGTTGAATAAGTGGCCATAAACGCAAAAGGGCAATCCGGATCGGCCTTATTTTCAGCTAAATGAAAACAAACACGACCGACCTGATGCCATTTCGATGCCCGCATCACAAGAAACGCTTTTGCTGA
>JAGGWF010000004.1 GCA_021157685.1 Planctomycetota bacterium
GGGACAGCACGGACAGGCAGGTCGAACTGCGGATGAAGGAGTATTACGCTAAAGAAGTCCGCCAGGGATATCAACCGCTGGATTGGAAGATCATGGTAACAAGTCCCCGGGCATTTAATAAATTTGTCGTCTATGAAATCGGGCAAACATTGCCGAACTTAGAGCCTATCTGAATAACCATGCACAACGAAGTGTAATTATAGCACAGACAAGATGAAGCAGAGCTAAATAATTTTCAGGTTTCTTTTCCCAACGCGTCAAGACGCGGCGAAACCGGTTCATTCCGTCGGGTACCATTTAAAAACAGCGGTAAGTTCTTTGAAAACCGACAATAAGGCATTGAAATCTCATCCGAATAGAAGAAATTGAAGGTGAATTACAGCCATCCCATAGAACCTAAAAATATGAGAGAGTTCTTCTAAAGTAGCGCTGTCATAATAAGTTACACTAATATCGCCAAACAATTAAATTCGCAGATGAAAATACACAAAGCATTGACACGATTTTGGCCCCATCACTGGATTTCTCAAGTCTCTCGTCAATAGGCACGCTGTAAATCACGGTATCGGAAAGACCTGGCATTGTAAAGATTATTACCCTCCGAAATCAGTTCATCGATTCATATAGTAAAACCTGTCGGAAACAGTGGACTTCTCTGCCACCCTGGGTCATCGCACACATCAAGCCCATCTTTGCCGACTTTTTGGTGCAACCGAAAAAATTAAATAGTAGATGAACAAACCTGAGGATATTGATAGCGATATGTTCTGATGTGATTGTGCTGCCGGTACGAATGAAGCGATACGCCGAACTCTCACAGCAGATTCATGCCATATTCCAGTCCTTTACCCCAGAGATTGAGCTGATATCCCTTGATGAAGCGATAAGTTGGAAGAGATTTCATGATGAGGTATTTGGTAATTTTATAGCAGGTGAATATATGGGCGAATACGAGAAAATGATAATAGATGAGTTTGAGATGTCTCTTCCTGAACAGCCTCAATGGGCATGATTGGCAAGTTGAGTGTTGGTCATTTGTTCAGCACCCCACCATCGGCAAAACGAAAAAGAACTTAGTTGCGATTGGGAGTTGAATCCGCCAAGGTATAAAATAGTAATAGAAAATAACTATAGTTGGAGTAAACAATGAGCAAGAAAATAAAAGTTGGATTTGTTGGCGCTGGCTGGATGGGCAGCGTCCAGATGCGGCGAATAACGGAACATAATGACGCAGAAGTGGTCGCGCTGTTTGAAAAGAATGTCGAGCGAGGCAAAGAAGTTCTAAAAAGCCTTGGTCTTTCAGAAGAGATACTTGTCGATGATTACCAGAAAATAGTCAACAATCCTGATATTGATGTGGTTTGGTTGGTTAGCCCCAATAGTTTCCACGGCCCGCAATCGATTGCCGCGATGGAAGCCGGTAAACACGTCTTCTGTGAAAAGCCCGCTGCGACCACTTTTGATGATTTCTGCAAACAAATAGAACTTGAAAGAAACAACCCTAACCTTAAAACATTTGTTGACTATTTGATGAATTTTGATTCGATGGAAAACCATTTAAGGCAAATGGTTGCGGAGGGACATTTTGGCAAAATAACGCAGATACAGATCAACTACCGTCATCCTGTCAACATCGCAGGCGACAAAGTCTGGAAGCTTGATAAAAGCATTATGGGTGATGCAATTGGAATGGGTATTATCCATTCAATTTCGGCGATGATCAATCTGATGAGTCCACAGGCTAAACCTGTGGCGGTCTATGCCACAAATCTTAAGTCTCAGGTGAGGGGATTTGAAGCAGAGCCTATCTATAATATATTGCTCAAATTTGATAATGATGCTACGGGCTTTTGTTTTGGAAATATTGACAGCGGCAATGGTTATGACGCCTATCATAACCTCTTTGGCACAAAAGGGGGCTTTGTGTTTGAATCGCAGACCGACAGAACGCATAAGGTTCGCTACTGGTCAGAGAAATCCACCGATGGGAAATGGGTCTGGCCGTTGGATCCTGAAAGATGCAGGGCTGAGGGTATGGAAAAACTCATTTGGCCTGAAGATACCACAACCCCTGACAGTGGTGATGTCGTGGAGCATCAGACCGGTGCATGTGTCGGGCATTTTATTGAGTGTATTAAAAACGATAAAAAGTCATTCCTTAGTTTTGAGAGTTCAAAGAATGTAGCCGAAATCGGCTGGGCCGCCCAGATGTCAGCAGCAACGGGAAAAGAAGTTCAATTGCCATTGAATACGAAAGAGGCGAAAGAGTTTTTTTCTGGAAGTTAGAGGTATATCTTCAGTAGCGATAGTGGCTATTAGATGATAAACCAGAATACACTCTGTAAGTTCTTGGCATTTAATTTTTCTCTTTGGGTTTAATTCCCCGCTTCTTGGGGTGAAAAGTAAAACGAAAATCCATCATGATACCCCGTCTGCTTGCGGCGGGAAGATTCATTCGGTTGCAGATTCTTTACTGTTTTTGGTTCCCCCATTTCCCTTATGATTACACAAGAAATCGCCGACAAAACGACCGTTCAAGCAAAAAGAGAAGTTATAGAAAAAGTCTTGAACAATCCACTTTTGCTCGTGTGATGAATTCGAAGGGTTGATGGTTAATATTATTGGACATTGAATTCTTTTTTTTTGTTTTAGGCCGATAATAACATACCTTTTTTTCTACGGTTGCGTTTTTGTCGTTTTTTGTTAAGACAGGGGGGGATTTCGGCCGAACAATGGAGCGATGTACTGATTATATAACAGGGATTTTTCATGGATAAGGAAAACGACATGGAATCAACGCTGAAGACGCCTCATAAGGACAAACACCAGATGCAGACAGTACGCACTTTTACAGTTAAACCATCGCTGCCGCCCGCTCTTGAGGACTTGCAGTTTATTGCTCATAACCTCTATTGGTCGTGGCATTATGACATCACGGAGATTTTCCGCAGGATCGATTATGACCTCTGGAAGCAGTGCGGCCATAATCCGATCAAGATGCTGGGTTTGGTCTCACAGGCCCGTTTAGAGGACTTGGCGGGGAATGAGGGCTTTGTTTATCAGCTCAAAGAGGCCCGCAAAAAACTTGAACAGACACTTCATGCCCCGTCGTGGTTTGATAAAATTTATGCTCGCCAAGAACATGCCCCGGTTATTGCCTATTTTAGCGCCGAGTTTGGTATTCATGAATCCGTGCCTATCTATTCCGGTGGGTTGGGGATGCTGGCCGGCGATCATCTCAAAAGTGCTTCGGACCTTGGGCTTCCTTTGGTTGCCGTTGGGCTGATGTATCAGAAGGGTTATTTTCGCCAATATCTGAATACTGACGGCTGGCAGCAGGAACATTATCTTGAGAATGATTTCCATAATATGCCGCTTGAATTAGTGCAGAAAGACAATGGAAACGCATTGACGATCAACCTCCAGTTTCCCGACCGCACTGTACAGGTGCAGATATGGAAAGCCATGGTCGGTCGTGTTCCGTTGTATCTGCTGGATACGAATCTGTCGTGCAATTCTCACTATGACCGCTCGATTACACAAACGCTTTACGGCGGCGATTCCGAAATGCGGATTTGCCAGGAGATCGTATTGGGTATTGGCGGCCTCAAGAGCCTGTTTGTATTGGGTCTGGAGCCGACGGTGTGCCACATGAATGAAGGCCATGCGGCATTTATGGCACTGGAACGCGTGCGAAAACTCAAAAACAAACACAACCTGACTTTTGACGAAGCGTTTGAGATGGCTAAGGCCAGTCATGTCTTTACGGTTCATACACCGGTTGCCGCCGGAAGTGATGAGTTCCCGGCCGAGATGATCGATCGATACTTCGGCCATTATTATGGTACACTCGGCATTAACCGTGAGCAGTTTCTTGCGTTGGGCCGCGTGCATCCGGAAGACAGCCATGAAAGTTTTAAGATGCCGGTTTTGGCATTGAAGACCAGTGCTTACCGAAACGGCGTCAGCCAGCTTCATGGCGAGGTGTCCCGGAAGATCTGGTCCGGCTTATGGCCGGAGTTGCCGGTTGCCGAGGTGCCGATTAATGCGATTACCAATGGCGTTCATGCCAGAACATGGCTCAGCTCGGATATGAATTTACTCTATGAACGCTACCTCGGTGCCAACTGGGCAGATGAGGCCGTAGATAAATCTATTTGGCACAATTTGGATCAGGTGCCGGATGAAGAGTTTTGGCGGATTCATCAGCGTGGTAAGGAGTATCTGATAGGGTTTGCCCGCAAGCGTCTCAAACGACAGCTTCAGCGGCGAGGTGCTTTTCATACGGAATTAAGCTGGGCCGAAGAAGTGCTGGACCCGGAGGCATTGACCATTGGGTTTGCACGACGGTTTGCGACCTATAAACGCGGCAATCTGTTGCTTCAGGATCCGCAGCGACTGATTAAACTGTTGACCCAAACGGATATGCCGGTGCAGTTTATCTTTGCCGGCAAGGCGCATCCTCGTGATACGGCGGGCAAGGAACTGATCCGCCAGATTGTGCATTTCGCGTCGCAACATCCGGAGATTCGTCGTCGCCTGATTTTTCTTGAAAATTACGATATGGATGTTGCTCGTTATATGGTGCAGGGCGTCGATATTTGGCTCAACAACCCCCGTCGTCCGATGGAGGCCAGCGGAACCAGTGGTATGAAAGCCGCGATCAACGGTGTTTTGAATATGAGTACGCTCGACGGTTGGTGGTGCGAGGGGTATATCCCCGACGGCGGCTGGATCATCGGCGCCGGCGAGGAATACGACGATCTGTCCTATCAGGATCAGGTTGAGGGACAGGCGATTTATAACCTGCTTGAGCAGGAAGTGGTTCCGCTGTTCTTTAACCGGGGCAAGGATCGTCTGCCGCGTCGATGGATACGGCGCATGAAAAATACGATTAAGTGGTGCGCTCCGCGATTCAATACTGGCCGGATGGTTGCCGAGTACACACGCAAGTTTTATCATCCCGCCGACAGGCAGTGGGAAGAACTGATCGCCAACGGGATGGAACGCGTCAAGGTCCTGTCAAGCTGGAAAGCGAACCTGCGGCAGAATTGGTCGGACCTGGAGATTCAGGATGTCCAGACCCGCACCCTCGATGGTGAGTCGTTTACGGAATTCGGCGACCAACAGGAAGAACTGTCGGTCGGTTCTCAGGTTCAGGTTCGGGCGCAGATCCATTTGGGCCGTTTGGAGCCGCAGGATGTGGCGGTTCAGGTTTATTTTGGTCATGTGGATTCTTCCGGCCGGATCAAGGACGGGCAGATTGCCGAAATGGCATACGAGCAGGATACCCTGGATCCGCAGCGAGTTGCAACCTTTAGCGGGACGATCCCGTGCAGGATTTCCGGACGGCATGGCTATGCACTGCGAATTCTGCCGCGGCACGAAGACCTGATCGAACCCTATGAATCTGGTTTGATACTATGGGAATCCGGCCACTAAAGCTGGGTACAAACAAGTTATTCCAAAGCCATACTCAAATCGGGTGCGGCTTTTTTTGTAGGAGTTCAAGCTTTAGCTTGTTTTTTTTAAGCGCAACATACTAAAGTGTGAACTCCTACTTTAAGAAGGGAAGTGTGAAATGTATGAATGGCGTAAGATGGATGCGGCGGAACGAGAGGAAACGCTTTGCTTGCGCAAACAGTACAGCAGTCCCTGGCGCAGTCCCCCGCATCGGGATTCAGAGAGCAACTTGTGCTGCATCGTTTCGGTCGCATGTTATGAACATAAATTCATTGCCGGAAAAAGTCCTGTCCGGCTTGCTCAACTGGAAGAGTTGCGCGCACAACTTGGCCGAATGTACGGAAGAACATCCAGACAATGGAACCTTGAAGATGACTCCGTGGGCCGAAAAGTTTGGTTTAATTGTATTGAGCGTTTTATTCGTAATGAACGGCACTATTGGGCAACAATCAACTACATCCATCACAACCCGGTCAAGCATGGGTTTGTCGAAAAGTGGGACTTGTGGCCTTTCAGCAGTGTCGCACAGTATCTGGATGAAATCGGCAGAGATAAAGCGATTGAGATATGGAAAGCATACCCCGTTCTCGATTATGGAAAGGAATGGGATCCGTAGGAGTTCACACTTTAGTGTGTTAGATTGTAAAAAAACAAGCTAAAGCTTGAACTCCTACAATACTTTTTGAATGATTTGGTTATACATCTGCCGGGCCTGTTCCAACGCACTAATTTCGATGAATTCGTCCGGTTTATGGCACAGCGTAATGTCGCCGGGGCCGAAGATCAGGACCGGGGCGTCCAACTTCCCAAAATACGGTCCGTCCGTCGTAAAACCGATTGCTTGTGTTTCGGCAATCCCTGTTGCCTGACAAACGGCTTTGACGAATGGCGATTCGGCGGCGGTTTCGAGTGCATCGATAGCGCGGATGATTGAAATCCGCGTCTTAAAATCCGGATCCGTTTTCCGGATGTCATCGCAGAGGTCTTGCAGGTCGTTGATAATTTTCGAATGGTTCTGGCCGGGCAGTGTACGGATGTCAATTTCGGTTGAGCAGTTATCCGGTACGATATTCGTTGCACTGCCGCCGGCGATGCGGTTGATGCTCATCGAGCAGCCGCCCAACAGCGGGTGCGGCTGGTGTGGAATTTTCCAATTCTGGAGCCGGTTTACAAGGGCATTCATTTTCAGGATGGCGTTGATGCCCAATTGCGGCATCGAACCGTGTGCAGTTTTGCCAAAGGTTTCGACCTTGAGCCACAGAATGCCCCGATGCGCCCGCAGTATTTTCATTCCGGTTGGTTCGGCAATGATAGTACCGATGGGATTTTTGATGTGCGATTGATATTGGTCAATGAATCGCTTGACGCCGCAACTGTCCGTTTCTTCACCCGCCGTCGCGGCAAAGATGACCCGCCCGTTTAACTCACTGCTTCTCAGATCGACCATGGCCATTGCCGCGGCACAAAGGCCGCCCAGCATATCCACGGCGCCTCGGCCAATGATCTTGCCGTCCTTTTCAACCGGACAGAATGGGTCGGTTTCCCAATGTTCTTTTGACGCCGGGACGACATCCAGATGGGAACCGAATAGCAGGGTTGGAGCATCTGCATCGTCACTGCCGACCGATGCAATGACATTGGCGCGGGTGCCGTTCCAACGGTCGAGCGTTACCTCAATACCATGCTCATTAAAAAAGTTTGTTAACGCTTTACCAACCCTTAATTCCCCATTTTCGAGGGTTGGCGCCGACTGGATAAGCTGTTTGAGTAATTTTTCCATAGTTTTAGATTCGTTCTGACAAATTCTGATTTCATTCCGAATTGCGGAGTCTCAGCTACGATAAATGGCTGGAACCCTGAATTCTACTGATTCTCGCTGCGAATGACAAGTGAAAATGAAAAAAATCAAAAAAATTGTTGCAGAATATTTCATTTACAGCATAATGACCAATAGCGAACAGGACAGAGTATTTTTACAAGTTTAAAAAGGGATGCGAATGGGACCGGTTTTAAATGGTTTGGTTAAATTACAGCGCGTTGAGAATCGCCTTCGGGCGGTAAAAACAAAACTAGCCAGATGCCGAAGGGGCGTATTGTTTCAGGAAAGCCAGTTGCGCACACTGCAAAACGGGCTTGAAGCAAAACAGGAGGAGATCAAACAGACCAAACTTCAGGCGGGTCGTCTGGAGATAGACCTCAAGGATCGGGATGAGCAGATCGATAAACTTCGCGGCCATTTGAATCTTGCGAGGACCAATAAGGAATACTCTGCACTGCTGACCGAGTTGAACACAGCCAAGGCGGATGACTCCAAGATCGAGACACAGGTGCTGGAACTGATGAAGAATGTTGAGACCGATGAGGCCTCCTGTGAAGAGATCCGCTTACAGATTGAAACTCAACGATCCAAGGTCGATGAGATTCGTAAGGATGCCGAGAGTAAAGCTGTTGAACTCGAAAAAGACATCGCCGAGGTCCAGGCCGAATGGGACATTGCGACCAAGGAAATTCCCGCCGCGGCGCTTCAGTTCTTCCATCGCGTGGCTGAGACCTATGACGGTGAGGCCATGGCCGAAGTTGAGCAGGTTGATGAAAGTTCACAATCTTACAGTTGCGGCGGTTGCTTCATGGGGATTCCGGCCGAAATCGTGAATGTGCTTAGCGGCAAAGACGAAATTGTTCGCTGTTCAAACTGTACGCGAATCTTGTATCTTAAAAAAGATGAGATTGAATGACACGCCGGTTTATCTGAAATTGAGACCGGTTTTTTTATATCCAGCGGGCTTCGGGCTAGGAGAGATTCAGCGTGTATCAGCAAGTCGATTTATTCACAGACGGCGGTAGCCGGGGCAATCCCGGACCTGCAGGGGCCGGATTTGTCATAAGCAGCGTTGCCAGCGGGCCGATTTTGTCCCGTGGGATTTTCTTAGGGCCAACTACCAATAATGTTGCCGAATATACCGCCGCATGCGAAGGCCTTGCTGCCGCTAAAGAGATGCAGGCTCAATCGGTACGGCTTTTCAGCGACAGCCAGTTGTTGGTTCGTCAGCTCAATGGCCAGTACAGGGTCAAAAGTGAGAATTTGAAAGGCCTCTACGCCGATTGCATGGAACTGCTGGCATCGTTTTCGTCCTGGCAGGTAACACATGTTTACCGGGAGAAGAATACCGAAGCCGATGCGATGGCCAATCAGGCCATGGATAAAAGGGGCGATGTTGAGATTCAGCACAAACCGACAAAGCCCAAGGGCAAAAAACTTCGGTTGGGGATTTTGCTCAGCGGCGGCGGACGGACGATGACCAATATCCAAAAGGAAATTGAGGACGGATGTCTCAATGCTGAGATCGTTGTCGTCATCAGTTCATTATCAAATGTCAGGGGCGTCCAATTGGCCCAAGGTTTGGGGCTCAATCCGGTTATTATCCGCAAAAAAGACCATCCCGATATCGAACAGTTTAGTGGCGAAATTGCTAAAACGCTCGATGAAGCACAGGTCGATTTGGTTGTACAGGCCGGCTGGATGTGCCTGTGGCATATACCGGCTAATTACGAAAACAGGGTCATGAATATCCACCCGGCACTGCTGCCGGCTTTTAGCGGAAAAGGCATGTATGGTCATCATGTCCACGAAGCGGTTATTAAGACCGGTTGCAAGGTGTCCGGCTGTACCGTCCATTTCTGTACAAACGAATACGATGCCGGGCCGATTGTTGTCCAACGAACCTGCGAGGTCAGAGATGATGACGATGCGGATGCTTTAGCCGCCCGCATCTTCGAGCAGGAATGCCTGGCCTACCCCGAAGCGATCAAGCTGTTCGCAGAAAACCGCCTGAAAGTCCAAGATGGCATCGTTTCAAGGGAAGCTTAGGATTACCTCTTGCCATCCCAGATATACAGAACCCTCGGGGCGGCGATTTTCTCGAGAATTTCACTTTCGATATTGATGATCGGACTCTTGCTCTGGGCGCTCATCATCGACCAGAACGAGAACACCTCCTCATAGGTTACCACTTTGGCGCCCGAAATCTGAGCCATTTGTTCGGCCCTATAGATCGCATCATCAAGATAGCCCACCGCATCGATTAGCTTGTTGTCCAACGCCTGCTGTGCGGTATAAATACTGCCGTCGGCCAGTTCTCGAACTTGATCCGCAGACAAAACATCTTTGCGGCCTTCGTAAACCAGTTCCACAAACCGGTCATAAGCGGGCGTAATAACTCGGTCCATCAGGTATTGCTTTTCCTCATCGGTCGTTTCGTTGAACATACTGGGCCAGTCCTTGCGTGGACCGCTTTTGATGGTGACCGGGTTGATGCCGAGTTTTTCCTCCAGCAAGCCCTTAATCACGAGATGATTCATAATCACGCCGATCGAGCCGGTGATGACAGTGGGTTCGGCCATGATTTCATCGCAGGCGACCGCGGAGTAATATCCGCCTGAGGCCGCGATGGACTGCATAAATGCCAGAACAGGCTTGTTGGTGTGTTCCTTGAATCGGCCGATGTAATAATGGATCTGGTCGCTGGACGAGACACCGCCGCCGGGACTGACGATTCGCACGATCAATGCTTTGACATGGCTGTCGTCTTCGGCTGTTTTAAGCTGCTTCTGCACCCATTGGCTCATTTCACCATTAATCACGCCTTTGATATTGATCACGGCGATTTTGTTTGAGCGGTCCCCATCGACCAGCACCTTCTCGATGATACCGTCATCGGCAGACGCACCACTACCTGCGAGAACTGCACCCATTCCGATCATACCCAGGAGCATAAAGCCGTTTGCCAAAATCGATAGTACCAGCACGATTGTGAAAAATATCTTCCAGCCGGACCCCTTCTTTTTCTTTGGATACGGGTCATAGACGGCGTTTGAGAAATCCGGGATATTGATGACCGGCGGCGTTTGGGGTGGCTGTTGTGGTTGATCGGTATGGCCTGAGTCCTGTGTATTGTCAAGGTCCATATGCTTATCCTTTCTATTTATAAGTATTAGTATGATTTGGTTGAAATTATACGCTTCGGCTAGAGTCCTGTCAACCAAAGCTTGACAAGCGACAAATTTGCACCATAATAAGGCCTCGTTTTCCACGTTTTCCAATTATGAGTTGATAATCTGTCGTAGGAGTTCACATTTTAGTGTGTAAGAAGCAAAAACACGCTAAAGCTTGAACTCCAAACAGGGGCGATTGGTTTTAAGATGGCGTTTCCAAAAAAGAGAAAAAAGAAGAAAAAACAGCGTAATCCCGTTCTGGACTGGCTGGGTTATGCACTGATGCGGGTGGCGCTGTTTATCCTGTTTCTGTTTCCGGTGCGGTGGTGTTTGCGTTTTGGGTGTTTTCTGGGCAATTTGATGTGGAAACACTACCATCGCGGCCGCAAGCGGGCGATGGACAATCTGCGGGCCAGTTTTCCCGACAAGGACGATGCTTGGCTGGCCGAGACGGGGCGAAAGTCGTTCCAGCATATCGTGATGTTGACGATTGACCTGATGTTTTCGCCGCGACTGGTTCGCAAGGACAACTGGCGGGACTATGCGCGGGTGATTAACTTTGAACGGCCCAAGTGGCTGATGCAGGAGGGCAAGGGGCTCTTAATGCTGACCGGCCACTACGGCAACTTCGAGATCATGGGCTATGTGCTGGGTTTGTTCGGTTTTAGTGTGTACAGCATCGCCCGGCCGCTGGACAATCTGTTTATTAATAAATACCTTTACGGTGTGCGGGAAAAGAACGGGCAGAAAATCATCGATAAAAAGGGCGCCGCCGACCATATGGCCGATCTTGCTGAAGAGGGGGCGACGCTGTGTTTCATTGCCGATCAGGACGCGGGCAAAAAGGGCGTATTCGTGGACTTTTTCGGTCGAAAGGCCAGTTCATACAAAAGCATCGGCCTGCTGGCGTATCAGTACAATATGCCGATTGTGGTGGCGACGTGCCGACAAACGCCGGGTGAGTTTTTCTTCGAGGCCGAGATCGGCCGCATCATTACACCCAATGAATGGGCCGACAAGGACCAACCGCTGAAATGGATCACGCAGGAATATAACACCGCACTGGAAGACCTCATCTGCAAAGACCCCACTCAGTACTGGTGGCTCCACCGCCGCTGGAAGACCCGCCCCAAAGAGGAACGACAGGCGTCAGACAGTAGGCAGAAGTTAAAGAACTAATCCTTTGGCAACTTGAATTCGTATTCATGGATTTCCTTTATGGCTTTAGAATAAGGTTGTTGCATTGCTGTCTTTAGCTGTTGAATATGCTTTGTGTAATATTTCAGGTTTCGTTGATAGAAGTCTTCGGTAATAAAAGATTTCTCGATTTCTGAATATTATCGAAAATGAGTGCGTATTCGTGTTCATTCGGTGGTTCTCTTTGGTGGAAACGGCTACAAAAAAAGAGTTGCCATTTGATGGTAATCGTTTACCATGCGCGCTGAAAAATTTGATTAAATGATAGATACAAGGTTCCGTATGGGCTTCTTGGAATATATTTTGTTTGCAGCGGTTGTTGCGCAGGTTTTGTTTACGATCCAGGTTGTATGCAACCATCACTATGCGGTTCAGAAATCGGACCGTGACAGGGTTAACTTTCGCCCCCGGTGCGGGCTGATTGTGCCCTGCAAGGGGTTGGATGAGGCATTTGATAAAAATATCGAGTCTTTTTTCCGTCAGGCGTATGAAGACTATGGTCTCTTTTTTGTTGTCGAGGATCAATCGGATCCCGCTTATGATCGCTTGTTAGATCTTATTGCTCGATACAAAACCATTTCTCAGGCCAAAACAGTGGAGATTCTCGTTGCCGGACCGACGGAGTCCTGCAGTCAGAAGTTGCACAATCTGCTGTTCGCTTACCGGAAGATTCCGACCGAGACCGAGGCGATGGTCTTTGCCGATTCCGATGCCTGTGCGGGCCCGGACTGGCTGGCTCAGATTGTCTATCCGCTCCGTAAGGATAAAAATGGCGCATCGAGCGGCTACCGCTGTTTTATCCCACAAAATAACAATCTTGCCTCGCTTGCCTTGGCATCCCTCAACGCAAAAGTTTGTCAGCTTCTCGGCAACACCCCGTTCAATCTTGCATGGGGCGGCTCAATGGCGATCCGCGTGAAGGATTTTCGAGCGTTTGGCGTTGAACAACTCTGGTAAAAAGCCCTCAGTGATGACCTCTCGCTGAGTAGGGCGGTTCGCCGCCATCGGCGCAAGATGGTCTTTGTCCCGGCCTGCATGATCGCTTCTTTTCAAACAACCACTTGGAAAGAGTTATTTGAATTTTCCCGCCGCCAGTTCATTATTACCCGTGTTTATTTGCCGCTGATGTGGATTTTTGGTTTATTGAATACAGCTCTGGGCGTGCTGATACTTTGGGGTTCTCCAGTCGTCGCGATGTTGGCTTTCCGGGCAGATTGGCCGTGCGCTTGGATTTATTCTGCGGGAGCCGTTTTGTTCTGGGGACTCCAGATTTACCGTGCGATTCTCCGGCAGAAAATCATTGCGACGATGCTGCCCGAACACAAAGAGCAAATGAAGATGGCCCGCTACGCTGATCTGTTTTTCTTTTGGGGCTGGTCGATTCTTTTTCTGTTGATCATGCTCTCGTCGGCTGTGGGGCGAACCATCACTTGGCGGCATATCCGTTATCGTCTGAACGGTCCGCTGGTATCCAGGTCATCGATTCGTAACATAGCGCTATAGCTCCCGATCCACCGCTTCAGCGACGCGTCTTAATTTAACCATCAATTCGGCCATTATCTTCGGTGTAATCGACTGTGCCCCATCAGAAGCGGCATGTTCAGGGTCCGGGTGGCATTCGATGATCAACCCGTCGGCTCCCGCGGCGACCGCCGCAAGGCACATCGACGGGACCATATAGGCGTGCCCGGTTCCGTGGGAGGGATCGATCACGATGGGCAGATGCGTCCGTTCCCGCAGGGCGGGGATTGCCGCCAGCGCAAGCGTATTACGAACATATCCTTCATAGGTTCGGATTCCACGTTCACAAAGGATGACATTCGGATTGCCCGCATTGATGATGTATTCCGCAGCCAGCAGAAATTCGTCCAAAGTAGCGCTCATGCCGCGTTTGAGTAGGACGGGCTTATTGGTTTTGCCGACCGCTTCAAGCAACGGGTAATGCTGCATATTGCGAGCACCGATCTGCAGGACATCGCTGTATTCGGCAACGGATTCGACTTGCTCTAAGCCGATGACTTCTGTGATAATGGCCAGTTCGGTTTGCTGGCGGGCTTCGGCCAGGATTTTGAGTCCCTCCAAACCCAGTCCCTGAAAACTGTAAGGGCTGGTACGGGGTTTATAGGCGCCGCCGCGAAGCCCGATACAGCCGGCGTCCTTAATTGCATTGGCTGTGGTCAGGATTTGCTCCCGGCTTTCCACTGAGCAGGGGCCGGCGATGATGCCAATTTTCGTACCTCCAATAGGGGTCTGGTTTGGACCGATACAGATTTGGCTGATTTCTTTTTTAACTTCCAGCGAGGCCATTTTGTATGGAGCTAAGATCGGCATGACCTTTTCGACCATCGGAGCATTTTCAATCGCCCCTTTATCCACCGCTCGTTTGTCACCAATACAGGCAATGACCGTTTGGTCCGTCCCGTAGATCGGATGATCTTTCAGTCCATAATCATGGACCAGGTCAATGACATGCTGGATGCACTCCTTAGAGGCGCCGGGTTTCATTACAACGATCATCGCTTTACCTTTCCAACTTGGGAACGTGACCGTTCCGGTTGCATTATTTTATCGCTCGGATTATAGCAGTCTGTTTGAAAAAATCCACTCCCGCTTCCGAAATTGACAAAACCCGTTCTATAGCATAGAATGCGTTAAGAACGGGTGGCACCTTCAAGCGATAGCTTGTGGGTGCTGCGCAGAACGCAAGTAATTGGAAATATGGAATGAAACTATTAACGCTATCTGATATCCACGGTCATACAAAGCAGATCCCCCTGTTGGCCAATGCCGTAAAGGATTGCGATGCGATTGTTTTAGCCGGTGATATCACCGATTTCGGCGGAGCCGATCAGGCCCGTTCTGTTTTGTCCGCCCTGAGCGCTTTTGATAAGCCCATTCTGGGTGTCCCCGGAAATTGCGACTCGCCGCAGGTGGAGAGTGTGCTAAATCAGCAGGGCGGCAGTTTAATCCACAATCCTGTCGAAATGAATGGGCTGGTCTTTGTGGGATTTTCATATGCGGCGTCTGCGGGGGCTGTTTTACCAAACGAACCCATTTTGCGGCTTCCGTCACAAAA
>JAGGWF010000258.1 GCA_021157685.1 Planctomycetota bacterium
CTCTTTCGCAAGGTATTTGTAACGGAAGATATGGTTGGCCATAAGTTGGGTGAATTTTCATTGACGCGTACTTTTAAGGGTCACTCTGGTAGCCGGTAATTTAGCTGCTTATTTATATAAGATGCCAGAAGGCAAAGGTTGAAAAATGCTTAGTGGAAAAAAATTAACTCAGGTTTGTAAAAAGCGGAAGATCAGTGATGGTCAGTTGGCTGAGCATCTGGCTCACGGCGGAATGAGTACAGAAGCCGCTTTGGGTGCCGTTCGTAACTGGAAAAAGGAACTCTATATTCCGGCTCCGGGCAAAGAAGATGTTGAGCGACTTGTGTCTGCTTTGGGTGTTGAGGCGGGTGCCATTTCAGAATGGCGAGTGAGTTATCGTTATGCTCCGATGTCGGCCAGCAAGGCGCGTCTGGTGACGCAGATGATTGCTGGGCGGGATGTGCAGGACGCGCTGGACCTGTTGACCTTTACGCATAAACGAGCTGCACCGCATATCAAGAAGCTTTTGCAAAGCGCCGTGGCGAATGCGGACGAGCAGGAAGCGGATGTTGATAATTTATATGTTGTTGAGGCACGCGTCGATCAGGCGGGGCGTCGAATTGGAACGAAGGCGTGGTTTCCCAAGGACCGCGGACGCGCTCATCCGATTCGCAAAGAAGCCAGTCATATTCATGTAACGGTATCGGAAGGTTAA
Source organism: Planctomycetota bacterium (assembly GCA_021157685.1). Taxonomy (GTDB): domain Bacteria; phylum Planctomycetota; class Phycisphaerae; order Sedimentisphaerales; family Anaerohalosphaeraceae; genus 4572-13. The sequence goes on from JAGGWF010000258.1 coordinate 695, forward strand.
TCGAAAGACAGGGATCTTTATGGGTCAGAAGACATCTCCAATTGGTTTTAGAACAGGGATAACGCTTGGATGGCAGAGCAGTTGGTTCGCTCCGAAGGCCAACTATGGCGATTTCCTGATTGAAGATTATAAAGTTCGTGAGTATGTTGATGCGAAATTCAATCAACAGCCCCCTTATGCGGCGGTTGCCAAGGTTGAGATTGCCCGGACACGAAACGAGGTCAAGGTGACGCTTCATACAGCTCGGCCGGGTATGGTTATTGGTCCGCGCGGCGCTGAAGTTGACAAACTTCGTGAAGAGATCGAAGCGTTGATCGATCGGAAGATCAGTGTCAATGTCATTGAAATCAAGGAAGCATCGCTGGATGCGAAGTTGGTTGCTGAGAATATTGCCGGACAATTGAAAAAACGATCCGGTCACCGCCGCATTATGAAGATGGCGTGCGAAAATGCGATGAATTGCGGGGCTTTGGGTGTGAAGGTGATTGCCGGCGGGCGGTTGTCCGGTGCTGAAATTGCTCGCAGTGAAGTACAGAAGTTGGGTAGCATTCCGTTGTCGACATTGGATGCGAATGTTGATTATGGAACAGCGACAGCTCGTACAACCTATGGCGCTATTGGTATTAAGGTGTGGATCTATAAGGGTAAATTCGGTGAAGAGATTACACCGATTATCCAGAGGCGACAACCGCGCCGTGGTGGCCCTAAAGGCGGCCGTGGCGGTAATACCGGACGACCCCGTTCACCCCAATCTCGCCAGGGGAATACCGGGGCTAAGAGTCCTGCCGCAACCACTGCTAGTCCGGCAACAGAGAAAAAAGAATAGATAATATAAGGATTGACGATCATGGCATTAATGCCAAAAAGAGTAAAATATCGTAAGCACATGCGAGGCAAGAACAAAGGCAATGCCTCACAGAGGAATTTTGTTGCTTTTGGCGAGTTTGGCCTGCAGACGCTGGAGCCCCATTGGATTACCGGTCGACAGATTGAGGCCGGTCGTGTGGCCGCAACTCATTTTTTGAAGCGGGAAGGTAAAGTGTATATTCGGATTTTCCCGGATCACTCTTATACTAAAAAGCCCCTTGAAGTGCGTATGGGTAAGGGAAAGGCTGAAGTGGCGGGGTGGGTCGCTGTGGTCAAACCTGGTACGGTGCTTTATGAGATTGGCGGTGTTGAGGAAGAAGTGGCAAAAGAAGCGCTGCTGCGTGTAGCGCATAAAATGCCCGTTAAATGCAGATTTGTAACCCGCAGACATTCGTTAGGATAAGAAGTAATGAAATCTTCTGAAATTAGAGACATGAGGCCGGATGAGCGGCAGGAAAAACTTGGAGACATGAAGAAACACTTGTTTAGTCTTCGCAGTCAGGCCGTGACAGAAAATCTGGAAAACCTTCATGCGATTCGAAATGTTCGGCGTGACATCGCGCGGATCAAAACCATTATCAGGCAAGATCAGGTAAAGGGTCAGTAAAGGCATGGAAACACAAAACATCAAAAAAAATAAAAATGCTGTTGTGGTTAGCAAAAGCGGCGACAAAAGTGTTGTCTGTCAGATTGACTACAAAGTTAAGCATCCGCGTTATGGGAAGTATATTCGCCGTCGCACGAAATTGGGTGTCCATGATCCCCGAAATCAGGCAGCTATTGGCGATCAAGTGGAAATAACTGAATGCAGGCCGATTAGTAAGACGAAGAACTGGCGGTTGGTGAAAGTACTAAAAAAAGCGGTAACTGAATAAAGGGCTAGACCATTGATTCAACAAGAAACCATGTTGGAAATTGCCGACAATAGCGGTGTTAAAACGGCACAGTGCATTAAGGTGTTGGGACGATGCGCATCCAGAAAAGGGAAATATACGCGTCCGGCTGCAGGTGTTGGAGACATTGTTTGTGTCGCGATCAAAAAGAATCTTCCGAATTGTCCGTTGGATAATAAGAAGGTGCATCGCTGTGTGATCGTTCGGACCAAGTATCCAATTCGTCGCCCGGATGGCAGTTATGTTAGGTTCGACAGCAATGCGGCAGTGATGATTGATGAAGATCAGAATCCGGTTGGAACGCGTATCTTTGGTGCTGTGGCACGCGAACTGCGTGAGAAGAATTTCATGAAGATTGTTTCTTTGGCCAGTGAAGTGGTATAGAGTTTGTCAGGCATACGCATAAAATGAGGAACGAAATGGCAAGACATGTTAAAAAAGGCGACACGGTAGAAATTAAGACCGGTGTGAACAAAGGCGCTACCGGTAAGGTCATGCGGGTCATTCCGACTCAGGATCGTGTTCTGGTGGCGGGTGTTAATCTGGTGTACAAGCATGTGCGTCCTACGCAGAAAAACCCTCAGGGCGGACGGATTCGGATTGAACGGCCGATTCACATCAGCAATGTTCTGCCGGTTAATCCAAAAAGTTCAAGTGGTAGCCGTGTTCGTTTTGAAACGGATGCAAAAGGAAATAAGAAACGCGTTGCTACCGACGGCACCGAGATTGGTGTAGTTACGAAGGCAGCAAAGAAATAGAGATTTGAGTCAAAGGATAAAGGTTAAAGATGGCTCGTTTAAAAGATTTATATAAAACCAAGATCACCTCGGATCTTCAGCAGAAGTATTCTTATGGGAGTTCGATGGCAGTCCCGAAACTGGAAAAGATTGTTGTTTCGATGGGCGTTGGAAAGGCCGTTCAGGACAAGAAGTTCATGGACAATGCCTTTAAGGATATGACGGTCATTACCGGTCAGAAGCCGAAGGTTTGTCTGGCCAAACGGAGCGTATCAAATTTTAAGGTTCGCCAGGGTGACAAGACTGGTTTGAAAGTTACGCTTCGCAGTGAGCGGATGTATGAGTTTCTGGATCGGTTGATTAATCTGGCCATTCCGAGAGTGAAAGACTTTCGCGGGTTGAACCCGAAAGGATTTGACGGTCGCGGTAATTACTCGATGGGCATGGATGAGCAGAGTGCTTTCCCGGAAATCGACCCATCCCGAATCGAAACCCAGCAAGGGATGAATATAACGTTTGTAACGACGGCGAATACCGACAACGAGGCATACGAAATGCTGAAGCTGTTTGGGATGCCTTTTAAAACGACGGAACAGGACTAGTTTTTGGAGTTGATTAATGTCAACAAAGGCACTTGAAAATAAAGCCCGTAAGGAACCGAAATATAAAAGTCGTGGTTATACCCGCTGTCAAATTTGCGGGCGTGCCCGTGCGGTTTATCGTAAGTTTAAAATTTGCCGGATTTGTTTCCGCACGATGGCCAACGAAGGCAAGATTCCGGGCGTCAAAAAGGCAAGCTGGTAATATAAAGAGTTGAACGAAGATAAAGAATTAGTGGAGCTTAGTTGAATGAGTTTAAGTGATCCCATTGCGGATATGCTGACAAGGATACGAAACGCCTCGCGTGTCAGAAGAGAGAATGTGAGCGTTAAATCAAGTAAAGTTTGCTTGGGAGTGGCCCAAGTACTCAAGGATGAAGGTTATATTGTTGATTATGATCGTATCGATGACAATAAACAGGGCCTGATCCGTATTATTTTGAAGTACACCCCGGAGGGCGACCCGGCAATCGGTACGCTTGATCGCGTTAGTAAACCGGGATGTCGTGTTTATAGCGGTAAAGACGAACTGCCCCGTGTTATGGGTGGATTGGGTGTTGCGATCGTTTCGACCAGTCAAGGTGTGATAAGTGATAGAAAATGTCGGCAGGAAAATGTCGGCGGAGAACTGATTTGTACGGTGAGCTAATATGAGTCGTATAGGAAAAAAAGCAATTGAGGTACCAAGCGGCGTCAAGGTTGAACAGAAAGGTCGTAGCTTTAAGATTACCGGCCCCAAGGGAACCCTTGAACTGGATACACATCCGGAGATTGATGTGAAGGTTCAGGATAATAAGATCATTGTATCTAATCCTGACGAGGAGAACCGCAGAAAGAAAGCGTTGCACGGTACGGCACGGGCCTTGCTGAATAATATGGTAGTTGGTGTCAGCAAGGGCTTTGAGAAGCCGATGCAGATTTTTGGAACCGGTTATAATATCAAAGAGCAGGGTGGCAAGGTTGTGCTGAATGTTGGCTATTGTCATCCGGTTGAATTAAAGGTTCCCAAAAGCGTCAAGGTTGATATTAAGACGCCTGCAACCCGTGGTAATGATGTCCCGGCGTTGTTTACGCTGTCCGGACCGAACAAGCAGGAATTGGGGCAGTTTGCCGCAGAAATTCGCAAAGTGCGTCCGCCGGAGCCGTATCAGGGCAAAGGGATCCGGTATACTGATGAGCATGTGATTCGTAAGGTTGGTAAGGCCTTGGGCGCTTAATTAAGAGGATTGAATTTCTTGGTTTCGGTAGCAATGCCGCATAGCTGTTAACAATATAAGGATTTGGTGACGATGCAAAAAGAAAAGATCATAAAGGCCCGTCAGCGACGCAATTGGCGTTCTCGACGAAAAATATTCGGAACACCGGACCGCCCAAGGTTGGTGGTTTTCCGTTCCGGTCGGCATATTTACGCCCAGGTCATTGATGACTTGGCAGGTGTTACGCTGGCTTCGTCAAGTACACGGGCTAAAGTATTGCGTGACGGCGTCTCTTATGGTGGCAATAAAGACGCCGCAAAAATTGTGGGGGCGGCGGTTGCCAAGCAGGCGGTGGATGTTGGGATTAAAGCAGTATGCTTTGACCGTAATGGTTACAAGTTTCATGGCCGAATTAAAGCGCTTGCCGATGCGGCGCGTGAGGCCGGACTGGCTTTCTAGCGGGAACGAATCGAAAACGATAGAATCGGAGATAGAAGTTGGCTGAAGAAATCAGAACAGATATTCAAACGGAACAACCGCTGGAAGATACGGTCGTTAAGGTTTTCCGTAACGCCAAGGTGGTCAAGGGTGGCCGCCGTTTCAGCTTTTCCGCATTGGTGGTCGTAGGAGATCACAATGGGACGGTTGGCTTTGGTTATGGGAAGGCGAACGAAGTACCTTCTGCTGTTGAAAAAGCGGTTAAGGATGCCAAGAAGAATCTGCATCAGATTCCGATTGTGGATGGGACCCTTCCACATCCAATTATCGGAAAGTGTCGCGCGACACAGGTGACACTGTTGCCGGCCAGTCCGGGTACGGGTGTGATTGCCGGATCGACCACTCGCTCGATTCTGGAGTATGCGGGTGTTCGCAATGTACTGACCAAAGTGAATGGAAGCCGTTCCGCAAAGAATGTGGTAAAGGCGGTTATGGATGGCTTAATGAAACTTCGTGATAAAGAAACCGTCGAAGCTCTGCGTGGAGTAGAGATCGAAGTTGAAAAAAGGTGGTGATAACGACATGTTAAGTAATGAAATCACAGCAATCGTCGGATCGGATCCGAAACGAACTCGTGTCGGACGCGGCAGGGGATCGGGTAACGGAAAAACCTGCGGCCGGGGCCATAAGGGGTATGGCAGCCGTGCGGGTTCTTCTACACATCTGGCTTATGAAGGCGGACAGATGCCGCTGTTTCGAAGATTGCCTAAACGCGGATTCAATAACGCTCAATTTGCGATGCGCTATGAGGTCGTTAATATATCTCAACTGGATCGTCTTTTCAATGATGGGACAGAAGTGGGCCTCAACGAACTCGTGGATGCCGGTTTGGTCGATTCGCCCAGCAGCAAAGTCAAGATTCTCGGTGATGGGGAATTAACGAAAAAGCTGGATGTGTCTGCTCATAAGTTCAGTAAGAGTGCACAAGAAAAAATTTCCAGTTGTGGCGGTTCAGCAAAGGTTGTCGCCTAAGCCCTAACTAACAAGGAAGATAAAAAATGTTTGGGACATTTGCTAACATATTTAAGGTGCCGGATCTTAGAAACAAGATTCTGTTTACGATTGCGCTATTGTGCATTTACAGGGTTGGATTCTTCATCTCGGTTCCCGGGTTTGATGCCGAAAAGATTCAGCAGGTTTCTAGCCAGCGGGATACGGATTCACCGTTGGGTCGGGCTGCGGATTATATGCAGATGTTTACCGGCGGTACGCTTCAGCGGTCCAGTTTGTTTGGTTTGGGTATTATGCCGTATATCTCGGCGTCTATTATTCTGATGCTGTTGGGAGAAGTCCTGCCGGCGCTGAAGAAATTGCGACAGGAAGGACAGACCGGTCACAAGAAGATACAGGAATATACCCGTTACCTGACGGTGCCTTTGTGTCTGGTTCAGGCACTGATGTATATGAAGATGTTTGCCGGCGGTGAGTATGTCTATCCTGGTATGCAGGTTCAGGCGGTTGTTATGGGTGTTGTTGGGATGACTGCCGGAACGATCTTTTTGATGTGGCTGGGTGAACAGATTGATGAATATGGTATGGGCAACGGTATCAGCTTGATCATTATGGCTGGTATCCTGTCACGAATGCCGTGGGCGATCATGCAGGTCTTGCAGAACACAAAACTTAAAGTCGGCGTCGAACCTGGGCAATTTGGTATGGGGACCATTGTTTTCCTGATCGCTGCATTTATTTTTGTTATTGCCGGAGCTATTTTGATCACACAGGGGCAACGACGGATTCCGATCCAGCAGGCCAAGCAGATGCGGGGCCATCGGATGTATGGTGGTGCTCGTCATTACCTGCCCTTGCGTGTTAATCATGGCGGTGTTATGCCGATTATCTTTGCTTCCAGTTTGATGATGTTTCCGCCGATTGTTTTACAGCAATTGGAGAAAATACCGGCTCTGGCTAACTCAACTACGCTGAGTCTGTTTTCAGAGGCCTTTAGGCCGACTGCGTTTACTTATAGTGTTGTTTTTGTTATAATGATCTTTTTGTTTGCATATTTCTGGACTACGGTTCAGTTCCAGCCAAAAGATATGGCTAAGAATCTGCGAGACCGGGGCAGTTTTATCCCGGGTTTGCGTCCCGGCCATCGTACGGCGGAATACTTGGAAACCGTGATGGTTCGTATCACTTTCTTTGGCGCTGCATTTCTTGCAATTATAGCCGTGGTCCCCAGTTTGATCACACAGTTGTTGGGTGTACCGTTTGCTGTTGCATCCTTTTTGGGTGGAACGGGTTTGCTGATTGTGGTGAGCGTTTCTCTTGATCTGGTTCAGCGGATTGAGGCGAATTTGATTATGCGTAACTATGAAGGTTTCGGCGACTCAAAAGTTAAAGGGGCCTTTCGATGAAATTGATACTGCTCGGACCTCCTGGTGCTGGCAAAGGAACCCAGTGCAAGCGAATTATTGACAAGTACGGTGTGGGCCATTTGTCCAGTGGTGATATCCTGCGTGCTGAACGCAAAGCGAATAGTGATCTTGGCCAAAAAGCACAGAGCTATATGGACAGCGGTTCGCTGGTTCCGGATGACTTGATTATCGATATGATGATTGCTGCGATTAAAAAGGCGCCGAGTGGTTATGTTCTGGATGGTTTCCCAAGAACAGTGGTTCAGGGCGAAGGCCTTGATGCCGCATTGGAAAAGGCGGGCGAAAAGATTGATGCGATTGTGAACCTGCAGGTTCCGGACGAGCCAATTATGAATCGCATGACGGGTCGTCGGAGTTGTCCGGAGTGCGGCGCAGTTTATCATGTTATAAACTTAAAGCCGGAAGTGGACGGTCAGTGCGATAAGGGTTGCGGAGCGTTGGTCCAGCGAAAGGACGATGCACCGGAAGTGGTTACCCATCGGCTCAAGACCTACCATGAGCAGACGGCGGCGGTTGTTGGCTATTATCAGGGAAAAGGCAATACTATTCTCGATATTGATGCCAATCAGGATATTGATAAGGTTACGGCGAGTGTTTTGGGAAAACTCGACGCCCTGAACGGGTGAAACGATGCCGATAACACTTCGCAGCAGTAGAGAAATAGAAATGCTTCGTAAAGCCGGTTCGCTGGTTGCGAAGGTTCTTTCAAAATTAAAGGAACAGGCAAAATCGGGTGTCAGCACCGCCGAACTTGATGAGACGGCCCTGCAAATGACCCGACAGGCCGGGGCGATTGCCTTATTTAAGGGGTTTCCGTGCCCTTATATGGACAAGCCATTTCCCGGCGGGATTTGTGCTTCCGTCAATGAGCAGTTGGTGCATGGGATTCCCTCGAAAAAGGTGGTTCTTAAAGAGGGCGACATCCTCAGTATTGACTTTGGTATCAAACTGAACGGTTATTGCGGCGATTCGGCGTTGACCGTTGGAGTAGGACAGGTTGTACCGGATCGACAAAAACTAATGGATGTAACACAGCGGTTATTGGATATTTCAGTTGAGCAGATGGCTCCGGGTGTGAAGTGGAGTACGATCGCTGGAAAGATGGAAGAAACAGCAAAGGGTGCTGGTTTTTCTGTTGTAAAAGACTATGTGGGTCATGGCATCGGAACGGAGATGCATGAGGACCCCAAAGTACCGAACTTTGTCAGTAGGGAATTGCTTCGAGATGACATCATGCTAAAGGAAGGCATGGTTCTGGCTGTTGAGCCGATGGTCAATATGGGCAATGCTGGCGTTCGAACGCTGTCCGATGGCTGGACGGTGATAACGAAGGATAGGAAATGCTCAGCGCATTTTGAGCATACAATTGCAGTGGTCAAGGACGGATGTGAAGTCCTGACGGCTCGAAAATAAAGCATAGAAAGATATTGAATACGGATGGCGAGTAAAGACGCAATAAAATTTGAAGCGAAGGTCATTGAGGCCAAGCCGAATGCAGTATTTCGGGTGGAGCTGGAAAATGGGCATCAGATTTTGGCCCATGTGTCTGGGAAAATGCGGATGCATTTTATTCGTATCCTGCCCGGTGATACGGTGACGGTTGAAATGAGTCCTTATGATTTATCCCGCGGTCGGATCGTATTGAGAAATTAGATAACCTTGAATTTTGAAGGTGTATTATGAAAGTTAGAAGTTCAGTAAAACGAATTTGTGAAAATTGCAAAGTCATCCGTCGCAAGGGTGTTTTGCGTGTGATTTGTTCGGTAAATCCGCGTCATAAACAGCGTCAGGGCTAAGGGTGAATAACATTTAACAAGTACAGGAGTTATTATGCCGCGTATAGTGGGTGTCGATGTTCCAAATAACAAGCAGGCATGGATCGCGTTAACTTATATCCATGGTGTGGGCGTCCATCGGTCAAAGAAGATTCTTGCTGAGGTCGGTGTTGATGCATCGCTTCGTGCGAGTAAGTTGTCCGAAGATGAGGTCAGCCGGATCGCTCAGATTATTGGCCGGGATTATGAGGTCGAAGGGACGCTTCGCCGGCGCGTTTCACAGAATATTGTGCGCTTAAAAGATATTGCCTGCTATCGGGGAATACGGCATCGCCGTGGTTTGCCGGTTCGTGGTCAGCAGACCCAGAGTAATGCCCGTACCCGCAAGGGTAAAAAGAAGACCGTTGCCGGCAAGAAGGGTGTCAAGGAATTGCGTTAATTGCTTTCTTAAGGTGTACGGTATATAGACTGAAATTCTTGGGAACGAATAGAAAATGGCTAAAAGTACGAAACGAAAAGTTAGAAGAAATGTCGTGCGTGGTATTGTTCATATCAAGGCGACTTTTAATAATACACTGGTGACGATTTCCGATACTGACGGTGCCGTGGTTTGTCAGGGTTCCGGAGGTTCTGTTGGGTTTAAGGGGTCACGCAAAAGCACTCCGTTTGCCGCGCAGAGAGCGGCGGATAAATGTGCCCGCACAGCGATGAGGTCAGGGCTTCGGGAAGTGGAAATTCGTGTCAATGGACCAGGGTCCGGACGCGAATCCGCCATTTCAGCGATCCAGCAGGCGGGGCTGCGAATTTCTTCGATTGAAGACGTGACTCCGATTCCGCATAACGGTTGCCGTCCGCCGAAGCGAAGAAGAGTCTAAAGACAATACAAAAAACGATTAGGTTTTGATTAAGGAACGAATAAACGATGTCACGATATCTTGGTCCATCATGCAGACTTTGCCGCCGAGAGGGCATGAAGCTGATGCTCAAAGGCGCTCGGTGCGAAACCGCGAAATGTTCGATTGAGAAGCGGGAACGCAGTATGGCTCCCGGTATGCACGGTTGGCGCCGCGGTCGCAGAAGCGATTACGGTGTTCGTTTGCGTGAAAAACAAAAAGTTAAACGCTACTACGGTATGATGGAAAAGCAGTTCATGTCCTACTTCCGTAAGGCGGCACGAGGTACCGGAAACACGGGTGAGACGTTGCTTGAACTGCTGGAGTGCCGTTTGGACAATGTGGTGTACAAACTGAACTTTGCACCGTCACGAAAAGCGGCTCGGCAGTTGATCACACATGGTCATATTTATCTAAATGATCACCGTGTTGATGTGCCGGATATTACGATTAAAATTGGCGATAAGCTTACGCTGAAGAATTCAGACAAAAGCCGAAATATTGTTAAGCAGCAATTGGAGAGCAACCCAAATTATGCTGTTCAGGGTTGGCTTCAGTTGGATGCGAGCAAGCCGGTGGCAACTGTTGTCGCATTACCGACGCGAGAGGATGTGCAGCTCGCCGTGGAAGAACAGTTGGTTGTGGAATTTTGTTCAAGATAATATGTTTTGTTAACAGTGGTGAATACCAGAGAGCAGCCTGAATGTGATCAGGGCCTGATCACAGCGTTGCTGAGAACATTCACTTTACTTAGTGGAGGCCGGATCTATGAGAATTACCTGGAGAGGTTTAGAGTTACCCACGCGGGTTGAGCGGGATGAGCAGATTTCGTCCGAGAACTACGGACGGTTTGAGATCGAACCGTTTGAGCGTGGCTTTGGGACAACGATTGGTAACAGTCTGCGTCGTGTTTTATTGTCATCATTAGAAGGTAGTGCTGTGGAGTTGATTAAGATTTCCGGCATCGATCACGAGTTTTCTTCGATCCAGGGCGTGATGGAAGATGTGACCGATATTGTCTTGAATATTAAGAAACTGGTTGTTCGCTTGCAGGGTGATGATTCTAAGACGATTACAGTCAAGGCCAAAAAGGCCGGTCCTGTAACCGCGGGGATGATCGAGTGCGATGCATCGGTACAGATTGCTAATATGGACTTGGTATTGGCGACATTGACAGAAGATGTCAACTTTGAGATTGAAATGGTTGTCGCCAACGGCCGCGGTTATTCGCCTGCGGCTGAGCGGATTTCAAAAGGTGATTGTCTTGATCAAGAATTGGGCATCATTGAGATCGATGCGATTTATTCTCCGGTACTTCGTGTTCGTTATAAGACAGAAGATACTCGCGTGGGCCAGCGGACGAATTATGATAAACTGATTCTCGAAATCTGGACCGATGGAACGGTTGCGCCGGAGATGGCGATGGTGGAAGCGGCGAAGATTCTTCGCAAGTACATCAATCCATTCGTGCAGTATGCAGAGTTGAATGAAGAAACTGTTGAAGAAGAGGTTCAGTCCGAAGAAGCAGAAATAGCACCGGGCATTGATGAAGAATTAGCTGTCAAGCTTGGAATGGCAGTTGAATCGTTGGAATTGACCGTGCGATCCAATAACTGTCTTGAAGCGAATCATATCCAGACAGTGGGTGAACTGGTAAGGATGACAGAGGTGGATTTACTGAAAATTCGTAGCTTTGGTAAAACCAGTCTTCGGGAGATCCGAAGGAAGCTGTCTGATCTGGGTCTGTCAATGGGAATGACCGGGATTGATTAAATCGTAAAATAACTGAAATTTCCAAAGAAGTAAAAAAGGTGGTACAATATGCGTCATCGAGTGGCCGGACGGCATTTAAGCAGAACAAGTGAGCATCGCCTTGCGTTGCGTCGAAATATGGTAGCATCGCTGTTTGAGCACGAGACGATCTCTACGACAGTGCAAAAAGCCAAGGAAGTGCGTGGATTTGCTGAAAAGCTGATCACATTGGCTAAGAAGGGGGATTTGTCGGCACGGCGTCGTGCTATCGCTATGCTTAATAATCGTGCGATTTATGTTGAAGAAGACGGAAAAATGGTCAAAAAGGGTACCGTTATTGGTAAGCTCTTTAGTGAGATCGGTCCCCGTTATCTGGAACGGTCGGGTGGTTATACGCGTATCATCAAACTGTCAAAATGCCGGTTGGGTGATGGAGGAAAGTTAGTTTTGTTGCAGTTGGTTGAACAGGCAAAAGACAAGACAGACGCCTAAGTGGAAGTTTTAAAGAATTCCGGCGTAAAAGGGAGTTATCTTAGGTGAGTGTTCAAGACTGTATTTTTTGCAAAATTATTGCCGGGCAGATTTCGTGTACAAAAATTTATGAAAATGAGCATGTATTAGCATTTCTGGATGTTGGTCCGGTTAGCGAGGGACATGTCTTGGTGATACTCAAACAGCACACGGCACGAATAGATTTGACAGACTCTCTTGTGATGGCGGAATTGGCCAAAGTGTTGCCGAAGTTAGCCGGTTCAGTTAAAGATGCGATGGTCGCCGATGGGTATAATGTGCTGTGTAATAATGGAGCATCTGCGGGCCAAGTGGTGGAGCATATGCATTTCCATATTATTCCACGAAAAGAAAATGATGGTGTATTTAATCAGTGGCCATCTTTTCAGTATCCGGCAGGAAAGGCTGAGGCGATTGCTGAAAAAATACGGCAAAATCTAACGCTTTAGGCGATACGGACTTGATAAGACTTTGGACATCTGTTATAAAGAGAAAAATGATCGCGGGGTAGAGCAGTCTGGTAGCTCGTCGGGCTCATAACCCGGAGGTCGCTGGTTCGAATCCAGTCCCCGCCATTGACATAAGCAATTGGCTGTCAAGCACTTATGCTTGGCGGCCTTTTTTGTTTTTAGCGGTTTCAAGGGGTGCGTGCCAAGTGCGTGCCAGAAATCGTTTTCATCGCTTCAGAACTCGCCTGTCTTGCTCGGTCTATTAGATCATTCCGAATAGCCATGTAAAACCTGCGAGTTGTCTCAAATGAAGCGTGACCTGCCATGACCATTACCTCAAATTCGCTGAGCCCATAGGCGAACCAGTTTGTTATACAGGTACGCCGAAAATCGTGAAATGTACCCCGCTTGATACCGGCATGTGACAAGATAAGAAGAAACTGACGCCTGAAGTTTCCAACAGGGCACCTCCCTTGCCTCACAGTCCATTTTCCAGCTTGTCTGGCTTGGCTGTATTCGGTCATAACGCTGTGGCGGTACAAACACATAGGTGGACCCTTCTGGCTGTTCGGCCTGGAGTTCTACCAACAGTTTCACGACTTCATCAGTTAAGGGAACGCTGCGCCGGTCAGTGTCTTTTA
>JAGGWF010000218.1 GCA_021157685.1 Planctomycetota bacterium
ATTTCGATCTGATACCCATGAACCCGGTCATTCAAATATTCGGGGAAGTGATTGGAACGAATTTGAATTCCAGAGTTAAGAGCCGAATCGACCTTGAATTCGACTTCAAGAATGAAATCGGAATAATACTGTTGGGTGCAAAGAAAACTATTCGGTGTACCCGAAACCGTTCTCCCGACAATGGCCCCATTTTCTACCGAATAGTTCGCCTGTCCGCCCTTTTGTACCCAGCCGTCAAGTGTTTGCCCGTCAAATAAATCCACCCAGGGACCCTCCGCCAAAACAGGGACGACCAGAACCAACAGTGAAATCAATAATAATTGATGCCGATAACTTTTTTTTGTCATAATAGAATCCTTTCGATTTGTACATTACTCGCCACAAGAAACTGTTTCAATCGTGTGTTCTTATTTCATCGAAATATTATTTATCAAATGCTGCGTCAAACTGGACATTAGAGGGTGTGAAGTCGATCGCTTTCACAAACTCACAGGCCTCTGCCGCACCATGCATTCGATCCATGCCGCAATCTTCCCATTCCACGGAAAGCGGACCTCGATATCCAATCTGGTTCAGCATACGGATGATTTCTTCGAAATCGACACCGCCGCGTCCCAACGAACGAAAGTCCCAACCGCGGTCCGGCTTGCCAAAGTTCAGATGTGAACCTAAAATACCCGTGTAGCCGTCCAATTGAATCGCGGCGTCTTTCATATGAACATGATAGATTCGGTCCGGGAATTCCCGTAAGAACCGAACCGGGTCCACCATCTGCCAGTGCAAATGACTGGGGTCAAAATTGAACCCAAAAGCCTGGCGATTCCCGACAGCTTCCAATGCTTTTTTAGCCGTGATAATATCAAATGCGATCTCCGTCGGATGCACTTCTAAAGCAAATTTCACACCGCACTCATCAAACACATCCAGGATCGGATTCCACATCTTGGCGAAGTACTTGAAGCCGTCCTCAATCATTTCATCGGTAACGGGCGGAAAACTATACAGCATATGCCAGATACTCGATCCGGTAAAACCGTTGACCACCCCGACGCCCAGATTCTTTGCGGCTTTGGCAGTCGCCTTCATTGCATCCACCGCCCAGGCACGCTTTTTTTCCGCATCGCCGGCACAATCAGCCGGTGCGAACATATCGGAACGGCTGTCATTAAGGTCACACACCAATTGACCGGCCAAATGGTTACTGATCGCAAATAACTGAAGATTATACTTTTCCAGTATCGCCTTCTGCTGTTTACAGTAATCCAAATCTTCTGCGGCCTTGAAGACATCCATGTGGTCACCCCAGCACGCCAGTTCCAAGCCATCATAGCCGATCTCGGCCATTTGTTTCGCTAACTCTTCCAGCTTTAGGTCGGCCCACTGGCCGGTAAACATCGTTACGGGTCGTGTCATTTGTCTGTCTCCTTTTCCTGCCTGAAGTCCGTTATTTATTTTTTGAATTTCGTCCACTTCTGTTTGCTTTTCGCACTGGCGACGAGTGTTTCAAGGAACAACATCCCCCGAAGCCCATCCTTGACATCAGGGAAATCTTTGAACAGGGGGTCGGCTTTTGTGCGTGTCATTTTTGCGAGAATCGTATCGGTAAAATTCAAGTAGTTATTCGCAAATGCTTCAAGAAACGCCTCCGGGTGACCCGCAGGCAAACGACTCGCACGAGCCGCAGCCGGGCTGTAATTCGCCACATAGTCATTACCGCGTTTGAAAACCTGCGTCGGCTGACCCATGGGGGTTACGGACAGAGAATTGGGATGTTCCTGGTGCCATTCCAAGCCGCCCTTCTCGCCGTAAATCCAGATCGCCAGATTATTTTCCTCGCCAACAGAAACCTGACTTGCATGAAGGACCCCACGAGCACCATTGCTGTACTTGACCAGGCAGTTAACATCATCATCCAACTGACGCCCCTTGACAAATGATGTCAGTTCCGCACACAGGTGCGTCATTTTCAAACCACTAATGTATTCGGCCAGATTCTCCGCATGGGTTCCGATATCGCCGCCGCAACCGGAGGCGCCGCTCTGCTTGGGATCAGTGCGCCAAGAGGCCTGCTGCTGGCCGGTCTTTTCCAACGCCGTCGCCAACCATCCCTGCGGATACTGGACAACAATTTTGCGAATTTTCCCAAGCTCGTCGTTTTTAACCATATCCCGAGCGAGTTTGACCATGGGATAGCCGGTATAATTGTGCATCAGACCGAACACGCAACGCGTTTTCTTGACAATTTTAGCGAGATCACGGGCCTCTTTTGTCGTCAGCGTCATCGGCTTTTCGCACATCACATGAAAACCAGCCTCCAGAAGGTCGCGTGCAATTGGGAAATGCCAGTTGTTGGGTGTGCAAACCGTAACAAAGTCCATCCGCTCGCCAACAGGAAGTTTCAGTTCCTTCTCGATCATCTCGGCATAGTTGCCATAACAGCGTTTCCTGTCCAGACACAGTTCTTTCGCCATTTGCCTGGATTTGCGCGGATTGATGTCAAACGCCCCGCCAACAATCTCAATTCCCCCATCCAGCCGAGCGGCCTTGCGGTGTACTTCACCAATAAACGCCCCCGGACCGCCCCCAACCATCCCCATTTTTAAAATTCTCTTTAACGGCATAGCGATCTCCTATTCGATATTGCGACCCACTTTTGACACAAAATAAACAAGACCCTAAATCTCAGTTTATTTTTTCTTAGTAACCTGAACTTTGGATAAGAAACCCTGTTTTTGAGTCAATATCAAGGTTCTTGCGTTCCTGTGTCCTTTGTCCAAAATGGGTTCGTTTGGTAATTTTCGGTTTTTGGGCCAAAAACGATGTTCTTATTTCCTGCTTATGCGGGTATAACAGGTCACCTTTGTTTCCTTTTGTATTTTGCAATCCCAGAACTCCGCCTTATCCAAAGTTCAGGTTTAGTATTTTAACCAAAAGTAACATCAATATCTGTGTATTACAAGATTTTTCAAGCTATTTAGTTGAAAAATCAACCTAAACGATTAAAATCGCTATTAAAATCAAGTGTTGACAGTTTTGGATTCCCCCTTTTTGTGGCAAAAAAATAAATCGAATCACAACAGCATTTTTTTATGATGTAATACAAGCAATCGCCCGGCATGTCATAGATACGGCGATATCGGGAAAATGCCACTATAATCGAGAGGATGTTTATGGATCGACGAAGTTTTATCGCATCGGGTGCTGTGGCCTCAGCGGCCACTTTTTTGTGTGCTCCTGCCGCCCTGGCAGAAGAAACCAACAGAAAAATCAAAGGCCGTATCAAGCAATCCGTGAGCCGATGGTGCTTTGACAAAATCCCTCTTGATGAATTTGCCCGACACTGCGCCACCATCGGGATCGGTTCGATTGAATTGGTTGCCCCCAAAAAATGGCCGGTATTGAAAAAACACGGCTTGATCTGCGCCATGACGCCCAGCCACTCTATCACAAAGGGCCTGAACCGAATTGAAAACCATCATCATTGCCTTGCGAAAATCAGAAAAAGCATCGAAGACACCGCGGAGGCAGGATTTCCGAATGTGATTTGTTTTTCGGGCAACCGCGCGGGAATGGATGATGACGAGGGCCTGAAAAACTGTGAAATCGCCCTCAAGCAGATCGTTGGCTTTGCGGAAGAAAAGAACATTACCCTCTGCATGGAACTGCTCAACTCCAAACGCAATCACAAGGACTATATGTGCGACCGCACCGCCTGGGGCGCCGAACTAGTTCAAAAAGTCGGCTCTGACCGCTTTAGACTGCTGTATGACATTTATCACATGCAGGTACAGGAAGGTGATGTCATCGCAACCATCAAAGAGTTTGCCAACAGCATCGGGCATTATCATACGGCGGGTGTACCGGGTCGCCATGAAATTAATGACTCGCAGGAACTCCATTACCCGCCGATTATGAAAGCTATTTTGGAAACTGGTTATAAAGGGTATGTCGGGCACGAGTTTGTTCCGAAGAAAGACCCGCTACGCTCATTGGCTCAGGCGGTACATATTTGTGATGTTTAATGACACTCTGTTCAAAAGAAAGGCGTTAAAATGAAAAATAGAATCATATGCTATTTAATGGGAATTACGATTGGGTTGTTCATAAGTGGATGTGCTTCAGAAACATCCCTGTTTAACGAACGAAACCTGGACAATTGGACATTCCACCTTAAGAACTCGGATATCGATCCGGCGACGGTCTGGTCAGTTCAGGACGGGGTGCTTCGCTGTGAAGGTAAGCCCAGTGGCTACATTCGCACGACAGAGGACTATTCCAACTATAAGCTGCATGTGGAATGGCGATGGCCCGAAAAACCCAGCAACAGCGGTGTTCTGCTGCACATGTCTGAACCCGACAAGATTTGGCCCAAAGCCATCGAAGCACAGTTAATGAATCAAAATGCCGGCGACTTCTATGTCATTGGCGGCACTGATTTTAAGGAACATAAAGGCAAAGAAGACAGACGCGTCCCCAAAATAAATGATGCCAGCGAAAAGAAGCCGGGTCAGTGGAACGCCTATGACATTATTTGTCGGGATAATACCATCGAACTCTATGTCAACGGTGTTTTTCAGAATAAGGCAACTGAGACAACCGTCAACTCGGGCAAAATTGGCCTTCAGTCAGAAGGATCACCCATTGAATTTCGAAATATTAAACTTGAACCATTGAAGTGAAAATGCAATGAATCGGCGAGAAGTCATATTTGATCAGTTATGATGGTCAAACAGAATCGTTTCCTGAAAAGCAATAATAATGATGCTATAGAAAACAAAGTATAACATTCATTTTAGCAGAGAGAGCATTATGATCGAACAAAACATTTTTTCTCGTAGGAATTTTGTGAAAACCGCAGCGGCGGCCTCAGTCGTTCCTGCGGTCTTGAACTCCAGCGTTTTTGCCGCAGGTCAAGAAACAATCAAAGTCGCCTTAGTCGGTTGCGGCGGCCGCGGCAAGGGGGCACTCGGTGACTTCTTGAAAGCATCCGAGCATGGCAAAATCAAACCGAAAATCGTTGCTCTGGCAGACTTTTTTATGGATCGGGCCAAAGGCGCCGCAAAGAAATTCAGTGTCCCCGAAGAGCTTTGCATGGCCGGGGCCAATGCTTATAAAGATGTGATGAAGACGAATGCGGATGTCGTGCTGTTGGTCACTCCGCCAATCTTCAGACCGGTACACTTTGAGGCCGCCGTCAACGCCGGCAAACATGTCTTCATGGAAAAACCGGTCGCCGTCGATCCGGTCGGCGCACGCAAAATCATCGCAATGGGCGAAGTGGCAAAGAAAAAGGGACTGGCGGTTGTGGCCGGAACCCAACGACGCCATCAAACTGAATACCTGAATACCTATCAGGCCATCGGCAAGAATGCGATCGGCCCGATTCGCGGCGGTTCTGTCTGGTGGTGCGGCGGCGCCCTGTGGTACAAAAAACGCAATCCCGGTGAAGACAACGCATCTTACATGGTTCGCAACTGGGTCAGCTTTGCAGAGATGTCCGGCGACCATATTGTTGAGCAGCACCTCCACAACCTGGATGTTACCAACTGGTATCTGGGTCGCCCCCCAAAATCGGCCATCGGATTCGGCGGTCGTGCCCGTCGAAAAACAGGAAATCAATTTGACTTTTTCAGTATTGATTTTGATTATGGCGAGGGCGTCAGAATTAACAGTATGTGCCGACAAATCAACGGCTCTTATTCGCGTGTATCAGAGTTCTTCACCGGGACCGACGGGGCAACTTGGGGATCCGGGCCGAGCAAGAAAGAAGGTGAAAGATTTGCACGACAGGTCGAGATCGAGCCGATTTCCAATGTTGGCAATCCTTATGTTCAGGAGCATGTGGACCTGCTCAAAGGCATCGCCGATAGCACCCCGCTCAATGAGGCAGAAAATGTAGGCACTTCAACCATGACGGCAATCATGGGGCGTATCAGTGCCTATACCGGAAAACTCGTTCGCTGGAAAGACCTTACAGACGAATCAACCGGTTCGCCTTGGTACAATCTGGCGATGAGCCCCTCGCCGCTTGACTTTGAAACGGGTACCGTTAAAGCTCCGGCGGATGATATCATTCCAATTCCAGGGAAGGAAATGCCAAAAAAGACCTGAAAAACAATAGATGGAGCAACGAATCTTTTCGACTCTAATCAGAGTCAGGCATACCAGCTTTATCCTCAAGTAGAGCTGGTATGCTTTCCCTTTAACATCAAAACCCCACATCCAGCCGTCGCTGATCCAGACAATCGTCAATGCGTGGTACGGTCGGAACCACTATCCCAGCACCGGATGAACCACCCGAAGATAAACCGGGTCATGGAACAAATCTGCACCGGACAATAAACACCTCGCTTCTGTGGGGGGGCGACTATCTTTATGCGATTTCAGGAACGGTCCATTTTTTTCGGTAATTGTCCTTGACCAGCGCATTCGCTTTCTCGGCAGAGCCGCCGGTAAAGCGTTCGGTCTTGCCGTCGAACGATAGCATTGGCCCCAGTGCTGCCGGATGTTTTGACAGGTCTACTTGATTGATTTCCAAATGTTCAGCGAACCGCTGCCAGGCATCCGTCTGTCGTGCGTTTGCTTTCAGGTGTTCGGTGATGTCGTCCGGTTGGGCCGATTGCCCCAGCCGGTACGAGATATTGCCAAGGTGACACAAAGCGGTGGACAAGCACCCATCTTCAATCGAACACGGAACGCTGTCGGGCTTTCGGTTGCGGACTGCTTCAATAAAGCGGGGCAGATGCCGTTCGTCGCCGTGTGTTGAGAATTTGTGCATCCGCTTGTCGTTCTTGTCATAGGCAATATCTTCGGCGATGTAGCCGCCTTCACATTCAATAATCGTTCCAACACGCGTTTTCATAAAGATGGGCATCGCTTCAATGCCCGGCTCCACCGGCAGACCGCACACCTCGGCAATCAGCGGAATTGGCTGGTAATCATAATACACGATTTGCGTGTTCGGCGTCTGGCCCGCATCGTCATAGCCGAACCGCCCACCGATGCTGAAAATGTGTTCGGGTGTACTGTTTTCGCCAATCAGCCAGCGGGCAATATCAATTTTATGCACTCCCATGTTGGCAAGATCACCGTTTCCGGTGTTCCAGACCCAATGCCAATCGTAATGGAACTGCCCGCGGTACATGGGTACATCCAGTGCCGGACCAAGCCAGAGGTCATAGTCACAGGTCGCCGGCGGTGTCAGCGGTGAAGTTCGTTTGCCGATGCTTTTTCGTCTTCTATAAGACAACGCACGGGCGCAGGTAATCTTGCCGAGATGTCCTTCTTCGAGGTACTGCATAATCTCC
>JAGGWF010000208.1 GCA_021157685.1 Planctomycetota bacterium
ATGCGGCTCTGTTGCCGCAAGGTAATAACCCGCGATCAACGGTGGTCACGCACCACCTTGTCACATAAGCGTTATCGGCTTATGACGACTTTCGCAATCACGGGCCGGTCGTTCCATATTTTCTAAATGACTTATTGCCCCTGTTCGGGGCATAAGAGTAAAAGATATGAAAACCGATGATTGATTATACAAACTATTTTGCATACTTGGAAACAACTGCGTTAGCTGATTTTGCGCGGGTGATTGGCGAGAAAACGGACACCGTGCTGCGGGAGTTATCGCATGGGGATTATGAGCGGTGGTGTGCGGCGATTGAGGGGATGCCGGAGGCATCGGCGTCGGGGACTGATTTTGCGGCTGATGCGGTGGCTGTGGGTGATGCCGGTGATATGGATGCTGCGCAGCGAGCGATGCTTAAAGAGCACCTGATGGAACTTCATCCGTGGCGCAAGGGGCCGTTTGATTTATTTGGCGTTCATATTGATACCGAGTGGCGGTCGGATTTGAAGTGGACACGGCTCAAGGGCCGTATCGATCTGAACGACAAACTCGTCCTTGATGTTGGTTGCGGCAACGGATATTACCTGTTTCGGATGCTGGCCGCCGGGGCGAGGGCCGCCGTTGGAGTCGATCCGTTCCTATTGAGCATGATGCAGTTTCATGCGGTCAATCGCTATGCGAAAACGAACCGAGCCGCCATCCTGCCGCTGGGGGTTGATGATGTGCCGATGGATTGTGGCTGCTTTGATACCGTCTTTTCGATGGGGCTTCTCTACCATCGACGACAGCCGTTAAAACACTTATTTAAGTTGCACGGCTTTCTCAAACCCGGCGGGCAGGTTGTGCTGGAAACAATCGTGCTGGATACCGATAAAGAAAAACTACTCGTCCCGAAGGGGCGTTATGCTAAGATGCGCAATGTCTGGGCGATTGCTTCGCCGGCATTGCTGACAAAATGGCTGGCTGAATGCGGCTTTGAGAATATCGAAATCCTCGACATCACCAAGACCACACTCCGGGAGCAACGCAAAACCGACTGGATGACCTTTGAATCGCTGGCCGACTTCCTCGACCCCGACGACGACACCAAAACCATCGAAGGCCACCCCGCCCCCGTCCGCGAGATTCTAGTGGCGCAGCGAAAATAAACCGCCGTAAACAGTTTACACCGCAGCGCCAATGTTTTTGACGAGTTGAAGCAAGTTGTGCAGTGTTGCCATTGTATTCGGAAAATCCGTATTTAACCTTTGTGATACTGTTCACGATTGAGTTTTCCTGTTTTCAAGCGGCTTGAATATGGAAGTTTTCGGCCAGCAACGTTTCCAGTTCCGGCAGATACTTCTTCCGCTTTCGGAAAAAGTTTTTGCACATCTGCTTGAATTCACCAAAGGTTTCATAGTAACAATTGTTCAGCACTTTTTTGTTGGACAAAGTATAATCTCTCATATAGCATGCTTATCAGACATAAGTTGCTTTTTGATTGAAAAAGCGAAAATTTCCAATCGGGAGCAGTAGAAATTGCAATCACTTATTGATTCAAAGAAACAATTATGAATTCTCGACATATCGCATCTGTCATACTGTTACTTTTTTCGCTCACCCTCACAGCATGTGCTGCGGAGCGGAAATTGACAATTTGGGATGACCAGCCGGCGAAAAAATGGGATGTCGCTTATCCGGTTGGAAATGGTCGCCTCGGCGCAATGCCGCTCGGTTTGTTCCCGCAGGAGAAGATACTGATTAATGAAGAAACGATTTGGGCTCGGAATGACGATACTATGGTTATGCCCGATAGCAGCTTCGAGCGTCTGGAGAAGATAAGAGAACTGGAAGCCATGGGTGATTATCAGGCGGCGGATAAAGAGTTTACAAAAAATCTCCAGGCAAACATAAGACCGAATGTCTATCAATTAGTCGGCTGGGTACAGATTGAATATCAGAATGCCGCTCCGATAAAAAAAACCTATCGAGAGTTGGATATGAGGACGGGGGTAGCCAAAAGCGTACATACACTGAACGATGGCACAGAAATCACCCAGAAAGTCTTTGCCAGTAGTCCGGATGATGTCATAGGCGTGACCATTGTAGCCAACAGGAAGATCGATGTCAAAGTGTCCTACGAGGGACAATCGCGGATCGACAACGGCGATATTGTCATCAGCGGTGCCGCCAGTCGTAACAACGGCACGGGAACCCGATATGAAAGCAGGATTCGGGTCTGTTCGACAGGAATCACAGCGAACGATAATTCCGTCACGGTAAAGGCAAGCCGCGAAATTACCATTTACATTTCGACGGCAACTGATTTTGACCGTACCAACAGCATGGCCGTTCTTCCCGATGGCTGGCAGGAGAAAGCGCTCAGTGACCTGGACGAACTTAAAGCAAAAACACCGGAAGCTGTCGAAAAAACATCTATCAAAGATCATCAGGAGTATTTCAACCGGCTGGATGTTGATTTCGGCAAGACATCCGACGATGTTCTGGCGATGCCGACCAGAACCCGCCTGAAGAGAATCAAAGATCAGGCGGCTGACGATCCGGATCTCATCGAGACATATTTTCAGTTCGGACGGTACCTGCTCATTGCTTCGTCAAGGCCCGGCTGTTTCCCCGCAAACCTGCAGGGTCTGTGGAATCCGCATGTCAGTCCGCCGTGGGGGGCTGACTATCATTTGAACATTAACATCCAGATGAACTACTGGCCTGCGGAATCGACCCATCTGCCTGAAATGCACACGCCTTTCTTTGATCTTATCCGCTACTTTCAGCCGAGTGGCAAAGAGATGGCCGCAAAACTGGGGATGAAAGGATGGTGTATGGGTCACGCAACCGACATCTGGGGGCATTCCAGGATCATGTCGTCAACGGCCTATTGGGGCGGCTCTTTTTTCGGTGGCCAATGGATGACATTTCATATTCTTGAGCATTACCGGTTCAACAGAGACAGAAAATTCCTTGAAGACAATTGGGATATCCTAACAGCATC
Source organism: Planctomycetota bacterium (assembly GCA_021157685.1). Lineage (GTDB taxonomy): Bacteria > Planctomycetota > Phycisphaerae > Sedimentisphaerales > Anaerohalosphaeraceae > 4572-13. Next base: position 2,990 of record JAGGWF010000208.1, read on the forward strand.
CGCCGAGTTCGTGGAGTCTTGGCTGATACCCGGTCCCGGAGAAGGCATGCTCATGGCCAGACCAGCATGTTCGCCGGAGAACAGTTTCAAATATACCGACAGCAGCGGCAATACAGTATCCGCAGCTATGTCGGCCGGAAATACATTTGATCAATTCATGATACTGCAGGTGTTTGAGGATTATCTCGAAGCGGCTCAGGTTCTGGAAAAACAGGAGGACCCGCTTGTAAAGAAGATCAAAGCAATCATTCCCAAAGTGTACCGGCCCCGGATTGCTGAAGACGGCCGGCTGATGGAATGGAGACTGCCCTTTGAGGAACACGAACCCGGACACAGGCACATATCTCATGTGATTGGTGCTTACCCAGGCAACCAGATCAACCTCGACAGTGATCCGAAGATGCGTGATGCGGTTATGAAATCCATCGAAGGACGACTTAAACGAGGTGGCGCCAAGTCCGGATGGAGCCGGGCATGGACAATTGGGATGTTCGCCCGGCTCTGTGACGGAAAACGGGCGCACAAAAACCTGATCGCCATTCTCGAAAAATCGACAAAGGACAACCTGTGGGACAATCATCCCCCGTTTCAGATCGACGGCAACTTCGGTGCGACAGCGGCAGTGGCCGAAATGCTGCTGCACAGCCATAACAACGAAATCAAACTTCTGCCGGCCCTTCCGGAACAGTGGCTAAATGGACATATAACCGGTTTGAGGGCAAGAGGTGATTACACTGTTGACATAGAATGGCGGGAAGGCAAACTGATCTCAGCAGTGATACATCCAGGCAAAAACGCAAAGGGCGAGGTGTCCGTTGTCTATAATAATGTCAGCAGGAAAATCAGCGGTGACCGTATCACCCAGAAAGCAACACTTTCATTCGAAGACTTTCGGTCTATAGGTCACGATTGAAAATTCGGCCTTTCATTGCTGTGGCCAAAAATCACGGGTGAATTTTTACTTTGCCGTTGTTTTTCTGAGGCGCCCAGGGCGTACTTCGGCCGCGGTCGATATAATCCTGCAGCAGGGCGGTCAATTGCTTGACCACATCGGGATGCTTGTCCTGTATATTGGTCGTTTCGCCAATATCCTTGCCCAGATCATAAAGCTGTACGGCGGGGAGTTCTTCGTGTTTTTTGTTGCCGGGCCTTGGTTCGCTCCAACCACCGGAACCAGGGCACAATTCCAGTTTCCATTGACCTTGCCGGATCGAAAATGATCCGTTGACTGAATGATGCACCGTAGCTTCCCGCAGCGGTTTGGTGGCCGTGCCAAGAAGATTCGGGAGCATACTCACGCTGTCTTCGGCGGCATTATCCGGCAGTGTGTATCCCGTGATCTCAGCAGCCGTAGCCATCAAGTCCGTCAGGCAGATGGTATCCTCACATACCGAACCGGCCTGAATGCGTGACGGCCACCGTGTGATAAATGGGACACGATGACCACCTTCGAAGATGTCGGCCTTATGGCCGCGGAATACATAACTCGGGTCGTGATTGAATTGTGCCAGTTCTTCAAAATCAGCCATCGGCGAACAACCGTTGTCGCTGGTGAAGATAACCAATGTATCTTTTTCGATTCCATTGCGTTCCAACGCCTTCATGACCTGTCCGACCGTCCAATCAACCTGCAGGACAAAATCCCCGTATTCATTGGTGTTACTTTTCCCCTGAAACTCTTTTGTCGGCAGAATCGGGGTATGCGGAGCAGGTACCGGAAAATACAGAAAAAACGGCGAAGTTTCCTTGTCCTTGGCCCGCTGGTCAATATAGGATACCGCTTTCTCTGTCAATTTCGGCAAGACCTCAATATGTTTAAAGTCTGCCCCAATCGGACCTTTCCGCCAGAACCTCTTACCCTTTTCTGCATCAATCGTCCGATTTGGTACGGCGGTTACCCTGTCGTTTTCGACATACACATACGGATCCATATCCAGTGAAGCGGGGATAATGAAGTTGTAATCAAAACCGTTTGTTGTCGGGCCGTGCTTGACGGGTTTTGTGAAATCAACCTGCCCCGGGTCGTCCGGCTGTTTTTGCCAATCCAATCCGAGATGCCATTTCCCAATGCAGGCACTGTGGTATCCGTAAGGATTGAGCATCGAAGCGACCGTCATCCGCCCGTTCTCAATCAAGTGCGGCGAGTAACCCCAGGTAACACCGCTTTTCAAACGACTTCGCCAGCAATACCGCCCCGTCAGAATGCCGTAGCGCGTGGGCGTACAAACAGCGGAACCGGAATGCGCATCGGTAAAGATCATTCCTTTTTTTGCAAGCTGATCGATGTTGGGCGTGTGAATCTTTGAGTTCTTATTCAGACAAGACACATCCCCATAGCCCAGATCGTCAGCCAGAATATAGACAATATTGGGCCGGGATCGCTTTTGAGGATTTTCGGCATCCGCAATTTTCGCGACACTGCATCCGCCGATTGTCATCGCACCGGCAGATAATGCACAATTTTTCAAAAAGGTACGACGATTCATCGTGCTCTCCTGTCTGATTCAAATAAAGATGCTCGGATATTTGTTTTTCATTGTACCAGATCGATCAACCATGTCCAGCTATGTTTGTTGTGGGTATTCGGATAGGCGAAACGATCTTTCAAGAATGTGTCGATATGAATCGTCTCGATCTTTTCGATGGGACTTCTCTACCATCGATGACAACCGAAAGGGCATTTAGAGCAATCGCACGGTTTCCTCAAACCCGGCGGACAGGTTGTGCTGGAAACGATTATTTTGGACACCGCCAAAGAGGAATTACTTATTCCCGAAGGGCGTTATGCCAAGATGCGGAATGTCTGGGCGATTCCCTCGCCGCGACTGCTGACAAAGTGGCTTGCAGATTCCGGCTTTGAGAAAATAGAGATTCTCAACATCACCAAAACCACCTCCAACGAACAGCGCAAAACCGACTGGGTGACATTCGATTCGATGGACGACTTCCTCGACCCTAAAGATAATACCAAAACCATCGAAGGCTACCCGGTACCCGTTTGTGCGATTCTGCTGGCACAACGAAATTAACCACCGAGGACACTGAGGATACCGATTCTTTAAAACCATAAAAAAAGCCGCCGGGGTTACCGACGGCCTGTATAGTAAAGGTAATGCTGGTTGCATCACCCTCTCCGTTTTCGTGACATTAATCCGCCCAATCCCAGCAACACAACCGTTGTCGGTTCGGGGCTTTCTGTCAAAGTCAGAGAATTTTCAGGGGCTTCATGTCCAAGTGTCTCGTTGTACAGCGAGACAACAATATCACCGACATCCATAGTTACAAAAGTAAAATCAGCAATGAGCCCACCCGGTAGAACAGCGGTGTCCGCAACTATTATTTGGTATCCAGAATTGGTCCAGCCAGATTCTGTATATGGTATCACTTCTCCCAGACTACCGACGGGGGAATAAACAACAGGGTCTTTCAGGATACTTTGGTATCCCCATTCGACGATCAAATACAGTTCTGCCGATTCGTCCGGACTACCATAGATCCCAATTGTGGTTTCCTGCCCCATCGCTAAATTAGTGTTTTCTGCTTCGAGATAAAAACCAGCATGTGTTGTTACCGACATTACCAAAAGCAAAATTAAAAACAGGCCTGCTTTTTTCATCAGTACTCTCCTTTAAAACATGGTTTTTTCAGAAATCTTCTTATTTGATGACTTGCGAAATGTGAATATTATTATAGGGGGAAATGGGGGAATGTCAAGGGGTATTGTCGATTTTTTGGGAATTTCACTGTAAGAGTTCGCACTTTAGTGTGTAAAAAACGAAAGCGTGAGGGCGCAAGGGCCTTCGATAAGGTTATGGGGAACGCTGGCGTTGTAATTGGGCTCACTACGCCGCTGGCGCTGTTGTTTTACTCAAATAGAAGGTTGCTTTTGTAGTCGTATTTTTTTTCGAAGTACTTCAGGGCTTCTTGGGGACTACGGAAGATTTTGTTGGCGGTCTGGGTGATGAAGACCGAGGGTTCTTTTTTCGGCGTCCAGATCACAAACACCTCTTTGGCGGCTTCGTGGGCGTGCTGGAGTTCGCGTTCGACGCCGCTGGACAGGGCGGGCATGCCGTCGTCCAGTTCCGGGATAAAGCTGACGATCATATCGGCCTGATCGATCAGAGCAAAGTCGCGGGCGTAGATCTGACTGTTGATATCCCGCTCGATCTGTTTGACCTCGGCTGCGTCCAACTGTACGGTTTCGCCAAGTACTTCAACCTCGACAGTATCTTTGCCTGCTTTCTTGGCCTGCTGCGCATAGTAGGGCAGGTACGCCTCTTCCAGGTCGCCGGGATCGAAACAGGTCAGTGTGGTCTTCATCGCATCGCGGAACTTTTCAATGGTCGCCAGCATCTCCGGCATTCCGGCCACATGCGTCATCGGAAAGCTTAGGTAGGCCTTTTTCCGCTGCGGCTCAAACGCCAGTTGGTAAAATGTCTCAATCGTCCCTTTGCCGAAGCCACGGGCCAGAATATGGAAGCCGGCGTTCTCATTGGTTCCCTGCTGCATCATCTGGGTGGCGAGTACTTCTTCCTCCCGCCAGACGATCAGGTCCTTGAGCGTGTGGTGAATCTGATGTTTTTGGCTCAGCCGCAGGTGCAGCGGTTCGACGCCGTCGATCATACAGATAAAAAGATCGGGATTAAGCTGCCGCATCTGGTAAAAATCAAACGCCGGAAACAGCCCATGCCGCCAGCGAAAAGTGGCGTGGGTATTGACGATGACATGGGTGTGTTCTTTGCTTTTGGCGATAATGTCTTTGATCACGCTGCGGCGAAGTGAGTGCAGCCGCTGGAGCGAAATATCCAGAATGCGTCCGGCGGCAATATCCGGGGCCTCGGCATACATCATGTCGCCGACATTGCACAGCAGGATGCTGTCGCCGCGTTTAGCCGCATAGTTGCAGACCTCAGAAAGGTACTGCTTTTTGTCAATCCCCATCATGCCGGTTACGACGATAATCATCTACTTTATCCTCGATTAGAGATTTTGCAGCCGCTGCTGCTTATCGTGATCCTGCATTGCCGCGATGAGTTCGTCCAGTTCACCCATCATTACTTTGTCCAGCGCATACAGTGAGAGATTGATGCGATGGTCGGTGACGCGGTTTTGCGGGAAGTTGTAGGTGCGGATACGCTGGGAACGGTCGCCGGAACCGATCATCGACTTTCTGGCCGAATCCCGTTCATCGCGGATTTGTTTTTGATAATGTTCAAAAAGCCGGCTGCGAAGAATGCGGTAGGCCTTGGAACGGTTTTTGTGCTGGCTTTTTTCATCCCGCATACTCACGGTGATCCCCGTTGGGACATGCTCCAGCTTAATGGCGCTGGCGACCTTATTAACATTCTGGCCGCCTGGGCCGCCGGCACAACTGACATGCTCCAGCACCTCGTCCGGCTTAATTTCGACCTCGATTTCTTCCGGTTCTGGCAGTACCGCCACCGTGGCTGCTGAGGTATGGACCCGGCCTTGCGATTCGGTTTCCGGAACGCGCTGGACGCGGTGGCCGCCGCCCTCATAGCCCAGATGCGCCCACACGCCGGGGCCTTTGACATTGAGTATCACTTCACGCAATCCGCCCATCTCAGTCGCGCTGAATTCCATCGTCTCGGTTTTCCAGCCGAGCTTTTCGGCATACCGCTTATACATTTCGTACAGGTCGCGGGCAAACAGCGAGGCCTCATCGCCGCCGGTGCCGGGCCGGATCTCCATAATCACCGAATCAACGGCGGTGTCATCGGCCATGACCAGCGTATTCTTGATATCTTCAATCAGGGTTTCTTGTTGCTGTGATAACGACTCAATCTCGGCCGCGGCCATTTCTTTCATCTCCGGGTCATCGAGCATCTCTCTGGCGTCTTCCAACTCGGAGGTTGTTTTCATATAGTCCCGATACCGGCTGACCAACGGCATGAGTTTGCCCTGTTCCTTGCTCAATGGAATCAACTTAGTCGGATCCGACGCGATTTCAGGGTCGCAAATCTGCCGATTAATCTCGACACAACGGGCGTCCAGCTCTGCAAGCTTGTTCAATACGGCTGTGTTTGTATCTGACATGATCGCTTCTCCGGCGGTCCATAGACAAAAAAAATTACGCTGCCAACACTTAACCTGTATAGATCAAGCTCAACAGCGCAATGGTGTAAACGAGTGAATAGCTACTTCTTGGTTTTTTTGCTGAACGAGTACCCGCCGCCAAACTTCTTGTTAAAGCGGTCAATACGGCCCGCGGCGTCAACAAACTTCTGCTTGCCCGTAAAGAACGGATGACACTGCGAGCAGATTTCCGCATGGATCTCTTTTTTAGCTGTACTGCGGGTCTCAAAGGTGTTGCCGCAACCGCAGCGAACCTTGACCGTGTCATAATTCGGATGTATATCTTTTTTCATAATACAATCTCCACTGTTTCTGTCTAAATAAGGAAGACCCAATAGTATAAACGGTTCAGATAAAAAGTCAACAATTTTTTAGGGTGGTTTTGGAAAATCTTAATGATTGAATGCACAGTCCTTTCCGTCGCCTCAGGAAAACAACGCTAATCCTTTTCTGGAAAAGCAGTTACGCTAACGGATAGCATCGCTTCTGGCGAAGCCAAAGCGATTGGGGGGGTATAGCAGGCGTATCATTTACTAAAGTCGCCTACGCCTTCCGGCAGAGCCGGTAAGGCATGCCACTTGGCCAATTACAGCACATCGTTGCGCATTTTGTCGTCCATGGCCCCGTCTTCGGCGTCGATGATATCCACCATTTTCTCGATTTCTTCCCTGCTGAGTACGCCCTTATGGATTAGCAATCGGGTAATAGAGGCCAGATACAGTTTGAGGTGGTCATTTTCACGCTGGACCACCATCAGTTCCGAGTCGATATTTTGCTCTTCCTGGTGAATCTGCATCAGCGATTCTTTCAGGATCCTGATATCCCCTTCGCAGTCCGAGATATCCAGTCGATTTTCAACATCCCCCAGCAAAAATGTGCGTCCCCAGCCCATCACGGCTCCTTTCAGAAAAAGTTCTATACCCTTACAAAGTGGAATTATAGGGGTTTAACACGATTTTGCCAAGGGAAATGTATGTTATCATTTTACTTGATTTTATGGGCATAATCGCATATCCTGCTGGGTTATGAGAATACCACTAACACGATATGGGTTGCCGCAGGTAGCAGTGTTTCCAGCAATTATAATTGCTGTGATGGTTGTTTACTTTTGGGTCGCATGGCGATTTTTGAGGCCGGCGTGTGCGTGCCCTGTCAATACGATAATGGTTTGGCTGCCGGAGTTAATTTTGCTGGTCGTTCTGATCTGGGTGTTTTCGTTCTTTCGCGACCCGAATCGAACGATTGTTCAGGATGCCGACCTGCTTTTGTCCCCGGCGGATGGAGCCATCGCCGCGGTCGAAACGATGGATAGCTATCCCGGTTTCGACGGGCCGGTCCTGCGGATTGAGATTTTTTTGAATATCTTCAATGTCCATATCAACCGTGTTCCGTGTGCGTCTAAAATAGGGACAGTCACCTATAAACCGGGCAAATTTCTCGATGCCCGCAACGCCAAATGCAGCAAGGTCAATGAGGCCAACGAGATCGAGATGTTTCGCACGGACAAACCCAAGGACCGGTTGCTGGTGCGGCAGATATCCGGTGCGATTGCCCGGCGAATTGTCTGTGAAGCAAAAACGGACCAGTCGTTTTCCGCAGGTGAAAAATTTGGTATGATTAAATTCGGCTCGTGTACGGAATTGTTCGTGCCGGTTCGAGATAACTTAGAATGCACGACCGCCGTCGGCGACAAAGTCAAAGCCGGCTTAACGATTTTAGCAAGGTATGAATAATGCTGGTTCCTGATAAATCAAAAACTCAGAAGCGACGATTTTTTCGCAGGCGGCCGCATCGGCTTCGGACGATTGCAATGCTGCCGTCAATGATTACGCTGATTAACGGGATTTGCGGATTTATCGCTATCGGCCTGGCGGCCAAGGGCCCCGATTATTACGGCTTGGCAGGTGCGATGATTTTTTACGCGATGATTGCCGATACGCTGGACGGCCGCGTAGCACGGATTAGCAACACCACCTCCAGTTTCGGCGGGCAGCTTGATTCGATGTGCGACGAGATCAGCTTCGGGGCGGCGCCGGCGTTTTTAATGCTGAACTTGCTGCTGTATCATCATCATCAACTCGTGGGTCCGGCAGAGATGATGCTAGGCGATTTCTTCGATCGATTTATCTGGGTTGCAGCGATCATCTATCTTAGTTGCGCAACAATTCGGCTGGCTCGCTTCAATGTCGAGAACGAAGAGGACAAGACGGCTCATATGTCGTTTTCCGGTTTGCCCTCGCCTGCCGCGGCGGGCGTGGTTGCGTCGCTGGTGTTGTTCGGCCAGCATCTGCTCAATGACCCTGCGGCGAACACCGCGTTTTTCAAGTTTCTGTATCAGGGCATTCTGTACATTCTGCCATTTGCAACAATGGGCGTCGGGTTCCTGATGGTTAACCGCATTCGCTATCCGCATCTGTTCAACCAATGGTTCAGAGGCCGAAAGCCGCTCAATTATCTGTACTTTACCGTCTTTGTGGTAGGCATGATCGTCCTGTGCGGGTTGCCGCTGGCCTTGGTATTGACATCCAGTACCTTCGCTCTGAGTGGCCCGGTCCGCTGGTTCTGGCGCAAAGTCGTTACGGCCAAGCGGATGCAACAAACGACTAAACTCGCCGAACAGGAACATTCGACAACACCGATCTCCTAAAGTCCGATGAAATCATCTCATTCCAACTTGGGTTTGTATATTCATATCCCCTATTGCCAAAAGAAGTGTCCATATTGTGCATTCTACTCTGAACCCATCGCACAGCATAAACCGGAGAGTTTAGTGGATGCGCTCTTTATGGAGTTGGAACGATATGCCATTACCGAACCACTGGAAACGATTTACATTGGCGGCGGATCGCCCTCGTGTTTGCCGGGATACTTGCTTGTCGAAATGGTGGTTTCGCTGATGAGCCAGTATGATGTAGCGGAGTTTACCATCGAGTGCAACCCCGCCCAGGTAAATGAGGCAACACTAAGACAGTTGCGTGCACTAGGCGTTAACCGGTTGTCCATCGGTGCACAGTCATTTAATGCGAACGAGCTAAAAACGCTTGGCCGGATCCATTCACCGCGGCAGATTGTCGAAGCGGTCCGCATAGCCAAAAAAGCTGGCTTTGAAAACATCGGTCTGGATCTAATGTTCGGTATTCCCGGCTCGTCTTTGAAAACATGGCGGCACTCATTGAAATCCGCCGCGGCATTAAAAGTGCAGCATATTTCCGCTTACAGCTTAACGATTGAAAAAGCAACTCCGTTTGAATGCGCCGTCAAGCAAGGTCAACTTGCTATAATGGATGAAGCGGTTGAGCGGCAAATGTGCAAAACAGCAAGATTATTTCTTAGGAAGGCGGGGTTTGGGCAATATGAGATTTCTAATTTTGCCAAGCCCGGTTTCGAGTGTCGGCATAACCTGCGGTATTGGCAGAATTTGCCTGTGATCGGAATCGGCCCCGCCGCAGCAAGCTGGTACAGGGGCAAACGAACCACCAATATCGCCGACATCAAAAAGTATATTAAACGAATCGAATCCGGTCGGTCGACCCAAAGTGAAGCATACATCCCAAGCCCTGAGCAGACCGCAAGCGAATCCGCAGTCCTCGGCCTGCGGATGATCGAAGGAATCAATATGCTTGAGTATAAAAAGCAAACCGGCTTTAACCTGACCCGTTTGTTTGGTGACGCAATCAAACAGCACAGTTTCAACGGTCTGCTCGAATGCACCGTTGACGATCACTGCCGCCTGACCGAAAAGGGCCTGTCCTATGCCGACACCGTTGCGCAGGACTTCGTTTTGTGATGTTAAATGCAAAAATTAAATAGCAAATATACAGATTAGATATAAAATAGACATATCTGGAAATTATTTTCCGACTGACAAAAACTTTTCCATATTAACATTGAAAGGGATGTGTGTTATGAACAGGTTTTTATTTACACTAAGCGTAGGGCTAATAGGATCATGTCTGGTTTGTACGGGTTGCACCGAAGAAGCGAACGTAGTTCAAAAGCCCAAGACCTTATGCGACATGAAATTCCAGATTATGTCTCGGGACGGAGAAAAGGAGTTGGGGACATACAGCATTAGGGCTTTAGAGAAAACTGCTAAAAATGAAATCGAGATCACCGAATCGATGTCCTTAATTTACCGCAAGAAAAAAGTCGATTTGGTGTCGACCGTTATCTATGAAAGTACAACTCCCCTTGTTCCAAAGAAAGGGATGGTAGAAACTAAGATCGAAGAAAAAAGCTGCATGAAAGGAACGGTGACGTTTGCGGAAAAGACCTTTGATCTTGAGTCCGTAGGATTCCTAGATGAAAGGACCGGGGAGAAAATTGAGCCGCCTATAAAATTCACAAAGAAAGGCCAGCTTCTGCCGGAAGGTATTTTGGTCTTTCAGTCTGCACTTTCCGCAATTGGCCCCCGCTTGTTACCAAAGGAAGGCGAGATTGAAAAGATTGTATTTGTTGAATTTCCCGATGACCTCGGCGCTGATGAGCTTATCAATTTTAAGGAGAAGCATCGACTTGTACGAGAACAGCCCAACGAAAAAGGCGAATACGCCATGAAGATCGGCAGGATGGGTTCAGAGGAATTCTTTTACCAAATACGTTTCAACAAGGACGATCAGATTATTTCTATGGACATATCCCGGAAAAT
>JAGGWF010000009.1 GCA_021157685.1 Planctomycetota bacterium
CAGACCCAGTCGAAACCTGCTCTTGCAAAAATTTCAGCGACTGCACAGTGACCGATCTGCATCCATGCTCCGAGGCAGACTTCTTTATTGAGCACTGCTTTCCTGAATTTATTCTTCATAATTCAAATCCTTTTATTTCAATATATCTGTGTTAACAATATTCATCGCCGTATAATCCTTGTTGGCCCATGCTCTGATGTTTTTGATTACCGACTCGGCCATTTTTGTCGAAGCCGCTTCCGTACTGCTGCCAAGATGGGGGGCTAGGACAATATTTTTCATTTTTCGCAAGTCCTTATTGGTATCCTGTGGCTCATAGGGCTCTTTTTTAAACACATCCAACCCAGCGCCGCCAAGATGACCTGACTCGATTGCGTCATAGAGAGCCATCTCATCAAGAACATGCCCTCGAGATGTGTTGATGACAAATGAACCTTTTCGCATTGCCGCAAGAAAGCCGGCGTCAACAGTGTCCAGGGTTGCTTCAATTGCTGGCAAATGAATACTCACGATATCGGCCTTACCGAGTGCCGAATCAAGCGAATCAGCCATTTCGTTAAAGCCATGTTTTTCTTTCATTTCAGTCGCGTCGAGTTTGGCCGCATCATAGCCAATGACATTCATACCAAAACCAAAACAGGCGATTTCAGCGACACGCTTGCCGATTGCACCACAGCCCAGAACAAGCAAGGTTTTGTCCTTAAGCTCGAACCCCGTGGATTTATTCCAGTTGCCATTTTTAATAGCAGCATCCTGAATGGCAATTTGCCTGGCTAAGCACCCCATCAAAAAGACAGCGTGTTCGGCAACAGAATTGTCAAGAACCCCGGGCGTTATTGTGACGAACTGTTTTCTCTGTGTGGCCTTATGTTTATCAACACCATCATGTCCGACGCCATACCGGGCAATCAGCCCGCCCTCCGGGAGTGATTTATAGAGCGTATCGACATACGCGTCAGTTGCGAGGACGACGGCGGAGACTCCCTGCTTAAGGATTTCCTCAGCGACCGCCATTTCATCTTTTGCAACAACGATAAACTCAATATCCGTCGCCTTGTTAAAATCAACTTTGGAGCGTTGATAAACCCTGTCGACAATTAAAACTTTTGTTTGCATAAACCACCTACTCTTTGCTTTCAATATATACTGATCATGATTTTAAATTCCCGTTTCTGTGCAGCTAAGTAGTGCCGCGACTGAAGTCCGGTTCTATACGGATCGCCGTTGAAACTTTTTTCGTCCTGCGTGGCTATTATAGCGTTGCGGCCGCATGAAGCAGCCGCGACGATGCAAAGGAATAGATCATTTTTATTGAACGGTTTCCAGCACCAGCACCCAGTCATTGCCATCACTTGGATTGCCGGGTGGGTCAAACTCTCGCATGGGAGCATCAGGTCCACTGGGGATGTTTTCTGAAAATGGTGTGCGATCCGTACGATCGTAACCTTTAACCTGCCATTGACCGTTGCGAGGATTGAACCAGAACGCATTCATTCGCGGTGCAGCCAGACGATCCATCTTTAACGAAATATCGCGTCCGTTGGCACTGTAAATCATGGCGTAATCGCCCTTAGCCCCGCGTGTTGCCTGGAGTCGGCTTGATCTAACCCCCTCCCTGTCCTCCATGGAGCCTGCATCGCCGTCAATCAGGGACTGGTCTGGAATCCGATCAAGAAACTGGTTATTACTCATCGATGTCATCAGAATAAACAGATGCTGCATATCCATAGCGCCTGCTTCATCCAGACTGAGTTCCCATTTATTGCTCTCACCTATTGTAATCGGCTCATCCGCCGAAACGCCACCGCCGAAATGGTAGATATTCATACTTCCGTAAGTGATTCCAAAACCGCCGGCAAAGATCGTTTGATAGGACTGGAAGCGAATTTGCCAGTCTTTGTATTGGTCGTTACCCTTAAGACGATATTCATATCCACCCTCAAAAAGCCAAGTTGGTTTTGTGGGTGATAGGCCATAGTCCAGCTCCGTGGCGATTATCTGATCTTTCGGTTGGTCCTGCATCGAGTTAAAGTCCAGCCACGCATCGTTGTGGAACCACTCGGAAGAATTGGGCGCCCATTTTTGCGGGTGGTAACTCATAAGGGTTGTGCTGTAGTCGGCTTTTGTATCCTGTTGGTTGATTCCGTTGACACCGTCGGCGATCGCCTCGGCCATGGCCCGAAACACACCTCGATAATCCCTGTCGCCATAGACAGCGCTGCGGTCGCCACCCATCATCCAGACGATATTTTTCTTGTTCTTGAACCGTTGGCCGATCCAGCGGCCATATTTATACGCGATGGCAGAATCGAAGATGATCTCAGGTGTAATCTTGCCATTGCCATAGCTTCCGGCCACACAGCCGCCCCACGCCGGTAACAAAACGACATACATCTCCTTGGAGTCAGCGGTGTCGATGATATATTCCAAGTGGTCCCAATAATCGTATTCCGTCGCATTTTCAGGATTTTCGCCCGGTGTTGTAATCGGTCGCAATGGATTGTAGCTGCCATCGTTAACCTCAAAAGCACTGTCTCCATATGCATTGGCGGCGATTATATGGCCTTCATAGGAAGGAAATGCGATTAATGCAATCGTATTGAATTTTTGATCCTTGCGATGCTGCAGATATCTCTCAACTTCGCTGCGATTTAACTCCCAGGCAATTGCCCAAGCTGTGTCGGCCAGGGGAAAGAATCCTGAACCATCCTCACGGACCAGAAAGCGGCCGTTTTCGCTTACATGTAAATCGATTAGCTTGTCGGCCCGTAGTTCCGTTATATTTATGAAGTAAACAATTCCCAGTAATACGATTCCAATTAAATAGTTTCTCATCATCTTAACCTTTTTAATTGTGATTAATTCGCCATAAAATGTTCCGGCTATTTCCTGGGCCTTCAGAACGGCCTTAGACCGCCTGATTTTCATTAGTATTATATCACAATCCATTTTTTTTGCAAGATTGGGATCTCTGAAAAGCTGTCTCATCTTAGAGGAAATTGGGTTTTATGACACCATAAAGCATGGTTGTTTTGTAAAAAACCGAGTTATTCAGAGGTCTCGATTGTATGCATTTTCGGCTTGGTATAAATGATCATGTTTATTCCGCATATCGAACAATCTCCTTGCCTACGGATCTGTAACCGTCTGAAATCTTCTAGGGGGTTGGGGTCAGATCCATCAGTCCTGAATGAGTATTACAGTCAGGTGACAGATGCTAACAGGGACAGAGCAAAGCAGGTATTAGATGAGTTGATGGGAGAGTAGGGGGAGCAGGGCGATGCAGTATTGTCAAGCACTTTCAAAACAGTTCATTTCACAAAAAGACCACTTCAAGATGCCCCCCAATCGACTAAAAGCACGATTGATTTTGACGCTGGTGGGATGCTGGGGCGATATTTTACCCTTGACAAACCCCTTAGAATCTGTATATATGCTTTGACACTAAGTACTTATGCGGGTGTAGTTCAGTGGTAGAACATCAGCTTCCCAAGCTGGATACGCCAGTTCGATTCTGGTCACCCGCATTGGTTTTTGGCTTAAAAACAACGATTTCTTCCCCTCTTTTCTCTTCTCAAAAATCCCAGTGTCCAGCCAGTGTCCCGATTTAATAGGTCTTGAATATATCCGCAGTCATCTCACAGATACCTTTTCCCTGTTTTGAGAGGGCAACATCGAGCCACAAAAAAAGGGCTGAATGAACAGCCCTGAAATAACTCCATTTCTATCTTTTTCTATGCTACGCAGACTAACTTCTCAAGAGCCTCAATTGCCTTCATTTCATTGGCATCAGTGCTTTGCAGATAGAACTGCTGACAGGTTTCAATACTGCTCCAACCTCCCAGTTTCATCAGTGTATGGGGGTAAGAAGCAGAGCATGAAGGTCCGATGGCTTCGAGATATTCTGAGCCAATTGCTCATGAAGTTCGCTACCCATCTCATTGGCGAGGATATGACTGAGTTCGGTCTTGCCGAGTCCCGGTCC
>JAGGWF010000088.1 GCA_021157685.1 Planctomycetota bacterium
ATCGAGAATCGCAAGCCCTTGGTTAATATTGAGTGGGCGTTGAACATGACTGTCGCAGGCGTAGTGGCCCATCAGTCTGCCCTGAAAGACGGCGAACTGCTCAAAATTCCGCAATATAAATTATGACGGGGAACGAACCGTTAATTCCTCAAAAAACAGAACGGATCCCGCTGGATTCATGACGCATAATCCGGCGGGATCCGAAGACTTAAATGGCAAGATCGGTACTCTGCAAAGAAATGCCTGCGACTGTCAAAACAAGGATCACCTCAGGTTGAGAATCTACACCGTTGACACCAATCCCCACGCATTCACCAAATGAACCTTATTCCCACCATCAAGCAAAGAACGCTGCCGAAGTTCTATTTGCTTTTCCGGTAAATCCAAGCTATAGTTTCCTGATACTTCTCGTAATGAATAGAATTAACCACTTTTTTGCGGTTACAGGAACAGATATATGTCGATTAATGAAATCTCAGCAAAGGCCCGACGGGCCTCGCTCCGCATGGCGGCGGCGACAACCGAACAGAAAAATCAGGCATTAGAGGCGATTCGCACCGCCCTGCTGGACACGGCTGATGTAATTGTTTCCGCCAATGCTAAAGACCTGGCCCGGGCGGAAAAAGGAAATCTGGACGCCCCGCTGCTGAAACGGCTCAAATTTGACCAAAGTAAGATTGACACTGTCTGCGAGGGCATCGAAAGCTTGACCGCCCTTGATGACCCGGTCGGTCAAACGCTCCGGGCGACCGAACTGGATACCGGACTGGAACTGTATAAAGTAACCTGTCCGATCGGGGTGATCGGAGTGATCTTTGAATCCCGGCCGGATGCACTGGTTCAGATTTCGACCTTGTGCCTGAAAAGCGGTAATGCCGCCCTGCTCAAAGGCGGATCAGAGGCCATGCAGACCAATCGGATTCTTGCGGAAACCATCTCAAAAGCGGCCGTTGCTGTCGGGATGCCCGATGGCTGGCTGGGCCTGCTCGAAACACGTGGCGATGTCGCCGAAATGCTGAATCTGGAGGATGACATCGACCTGATCATTCCACGCGGCAGCAACGAGTTCGTTAAGCATATTATGAACAACAGCAACATCCCGGTTCTCGGTCACGCCGATGGGATCTGTCATGTTTATATTGACGCCAACGCGGATATCGATATGGCGATCCGCATCGCGGTCGATTCCAAATGTCAGTATGTCGCCGTCTGCAATGCGGAAGAAACCCTGCTGATCCATGAAAACATCGCCGCCGACATCCTGCCCAAGCTAAAAGAAGCACTGGAGGCCAAGGGCGTTGAAATCCGCGGTTGCGAAAAAACGCAAAGCATCGTCGATGTCAAGGCCGCAACCGAAGCCGACTGGAAAACCGAATATCTGGACTACACCCTGTCCATTCGCGTGGTGGGCAGCTCGCAAGCGGCAATTGAGCATATCAACACCTACGGCTCCGGCCACACAGATACGATTGTTACAGGCAGCAAAGAAACCGCTATGGCCTTTATGGACTCGGTGGATTCCGGTAATGTCTTTTGGAACTGCAGCACACGATTCAGCGATGGCTTTCGTTACGGGCTGGGTGCCGAAGTCGGCATCAGCACCAATAAGATCCACGCCCGCGGGCCGGTCGGACTGGAAGGGCTGCTCATCTACAAGTGGCGGATGATCGGCAACGGCCAGATCGTCGCCGATTACGGTGGCCCTGATGGCAAAAAATTTACGCATACAAAATTAGATAAACAATGGCTCAGGTAAAAATGCGAAACTTTGAACAGGCCAAACGAGTCGTTATCAAAATCGGCACCAGTACACTGAGTACCAATGGCAGCGTAAACAGCGCTTATATTCGAAATCTCGCTGAACAGGTGGCCAAACTTACCGGAACCGGTCGACAGGTCTTGATTGTTTCCAGCGGTGCAATCGGGATGGGCGCCAGACAGTTAAATATGGACGGACCCGTAACAGATATGAAACTGCGTCAGGCATGCGCAGCGACGGGGCAACCCCTGCTCATGCATGAATACCACACCGCCTTTGCCAAAGCAGGTCTGGTCGTTTCACAGGTGCTGCTGACCGCTGAAGTACTGGATAAACGAAAGACCTATCTGAATCTTCGCAATGCCATTGAAACACTGCTGAAATTAGGCACGGTACCGATTATTAATGAAAATGACTGCGTTTCAACCGACGAAATCGGCACGGCCTTCGGTGACAACGATAAATTGAGTGCACTCGTTGCCAGCAAGATTGATGCAGATTTACTCATCATGCTAACCGATATTGACGCGATGTACGATAAGAATCCTCATAAACATAATGACGCTCAGCCGATCCGTATTATCAAAGAAATCACTGACGAGATCATCAAAGCGGCCGGAAAAAAGGGGAGCACCCATTCTACCGGTGGAATGAAAACAAAGCTGGCAGCCGCCACTATCGCCGCAACGGCCGGATGCCGGATGGTGCTGGCAAATGGGCAGGAAAAAGATGTCATTCATCGGATCATCACCGGCGAAGAAATCGGCACGCTGTTTCTGGCCGGACAACAATCCCTCAGTAACCGGACTCGATGGATACTGCATAGTAAGGCCGAAGGAACAATTCGCATCGACAGCGGTGCACTGGCAGCCATCCGCAAAAACAAAAGTCTGCTGCCCAGCGGCGTCCGAAGCATCGAAGGCACCTTTGCGATGGGTTCCGTCGTGATGCTCAATGATGTCGCCAAGGCCATTTCCAGTCTCAGCTCGGATGAGCTGAATCGGCTTGCCGGCCAGCATAGCGACAAGATTCGCGAACTGCTCGGCCCGGATCGGCGTGATGTGGTAGCGATCCCGGAGGATATCGTTTTTCTGGAAGTAACAGAAAAAAAGATTTGACGCAAACCGGAACACTCACTATAGAGTCTTGTTCTAAAGCCGGAGTGGCGGAATTGGCAGACGCGCGGGATTCAAAATCAATAAAAACCCATTTAAGATGCCGTGAACGCGGTTCATTGCCACAAAAAACCGCTTTACAGGACGAAAAGCCATTGTAGCTTGAAATGCAAATCTCAAACAAATCTGTTTTTATTTCTAGTCAAGATCGAATACAGCCACCTGCCCCTCTATCGTCATTGCGGCAACCCTTGCATTGGGCAAGGGCTTAATCTTTAATATCTTTTTTCCGAGATGGGCTCGTTTGACAATTTTGCGTCAACGATAAGAACGACCGAACCATTCTGTGTCCCGGCTATAATCTTATTCGAATCAGTGACAGAAAAGGTTTTGACGGGTTCGCCAACATCTACATAGGACTGAACCACACCGTTGAACGGATCCACGAAAAACATGTAACCCGAATCTGATGAGATAACCAACACAGGTGTCTTTTCATGCGTTAATGCGATGCACGAGTAGCCAAAACCACAATTATCCAATGTCCAGAGTTTTTCTCTTTTACCACAGCTGTAAGCACTCATACGCCCACCGTCCGAGGCATTAATAATATCGTCGACACCATCATTATTAAGATCTGCAACAGCGATGCTAACATCCCCAATGCATGTAAACGATTGGTAACCGTTCAGGCCCTTAGTTGGGCTGAAGAATGAGAGATGGAGTAGGATGAATAAGTTTGCACGACTCAAAGTATTCCATGAGGCTTTTCATGCCCGATTTCGTCATTGGTCCATAGAGATTTAAGTATTTCGAAATCGCCGCGGATTGCGTAGATTTCGCCTGTAATAATTTCAACTTCCAGTTGTCTGCGTTTGTGGCTTTTCGCATCGCCAAAGGTTTTTCCGCCCTTCCAG
>JAGGWF010000263.1 GCA_021157685.1 Planctomycetota bacterium
CACTTGGGATTAGTTACAACCTTGGCATCCGGGTACATCAATAGCATATCCGGGATGCTGCCGGAGTGGTCCTGTTCGGCGTGATGACTGATGATATAATCAACCTTGTCAGCACCGGCCTTGAGCAAGTGCCCGATTAGCAGGTCGACTTTCTCCGAATCCACCGTATCCAGCAGTGCGGTCTTTTCGCTGCCCTTGACCAGATAAGCGTTATAGCTCGTCCCGTGCGGTAATGGAATCAGTTCGTCAAACAGCCGACGGTCCCAGTGCTGAACGCCGACCGCATACACATTCTCAGCAAGAGTTCTCATGTTGTTACCTCAAAATAACTCTGTTAACATTAATGCTCTAAAGCAGCTTCTTGACCGCGTCAATCGCCGAATCGTAATCCGGTTCATTGGTGACTTCGGAAACCAACTGGCAGTATTGAACGGTTCCATTTTGATCGACAACCAGCACCGCGCGGGCCAGCAAATGCAACTCTTTGATCAGCAAGCCGTACTTATTGCCAAAATCAACACCATTGTAATCCGACACCGTCTTGACCTGATCAACACCGGCGGCGCCGCACCAACGGGCCTGTGCAAACGGCAGATCCATACTGACCGTGACAATTTCCACCCCATCACCCAGCGAAGCGGCGGCTTCATTGAACTTTTGGGTCTGCGTATCGCACACCGGCGTATCCAGTGACGGAACCGCCGAGATGATGACCACTTTACCCTTATCGTCAGATAATTTGTAGGGTGACAGGTCATTGGCCGCGGCCGTAAAATCGGGAGCCAGCTGACCAACGGAAACTGCGTCACCAACTAGTGTCAGTGGATTGCCTTGAAATGTTATCGCGTTTTCTCTTTCCATAATCAGATTCCTTTCACAGCTGATTGTAAATATACACAAAACAAGCGTCAACATCAAAGATCATTTTTGTATTCGGCTCTAATATTCTCTAAGAATTCACTCCCGCAAGAGTGGACAGCCGAAACATCAGCACGCTTCGGCTGTCCCATTTCCCTTCGGGGATATCTCGTTAGTAATTCACGGCTTCCATCTCAAAGTGGGCCTGCGGATGCTCACATGCCGGACAGGTACCGGGTGCTTCAAGCCCCTCATGGACATAACCGCAGTTGCGACAAATCCAGCGAACCTTTTCACCGCGGCGGAAAACCTCGTTCTTCTGGATATTTCCACGCAGTTTGAGATAGCGGTCACGGTGTCGGGCCTCGGCCACCGCAATCTTGCGAAAGACAGCCGCGATTTCCTTGAACCCCTCTTCATCCGCAGTCTTGGCAAAGCCCGGATACATCTCGGTCGTCTCGTAGTTTTCACCATCCGCAGCTTCCTTGAGGTTCTCCTCAGTTGTACCGATTACACCAGCCGGAAACGCTGCACTGACTTCTGCTGTGCCGCCTTCGAGAAATTTAAACAGCCGTTTGGCGTGTTCCTTTTCCTGATTGGCAGTCTCTTCGAAGATCGCCTGAATCTGGACAAAGCCCTCTTTCTTGGCGGCACTGGCAAAATAGGTATACTTGTTGCGTGCCTGCGACTCGCCGCAGAAGGCCGTTAAAAGATTTTTCTCCGTCTGTGTTCCCTTCAAACTCATAGTGCTACCTCGCTTTCGTTAGTTTTATGGTTTCATTTTAACTCGATGTCGTTGCTGAACAGGTTTGGCATATCCCTTCAAGATAAACTGTTTTACGCATGATTTGAAACTGGCCTTGAAGATGGACCGGTATCTCTATATTATCGAACGGTTCATAGTGAAAGTCAACAATTTTTCCACACTTTATGCATCGGAAATGTTGATGGTCCTCCAGGCCGCCATCGAACCGCCTTGGTTGCCCGGTTCCCTCAACCTGAAACGCCGCTCCGATCTCGGCCAAAGTCAACAAGGTGCGGTTAACCGTATCCAGCGAGATACTGCTGATGTCTTGCCGCACTATTTTGCAAACTTTCTCGGCTGTTGGATGCGTATCGGTGCCGATCAACGCTTTATACACCGCGGTCCGCTGCGGTGTAACTTTCAGTCCGTTATGACGGCAGCGATCCTCAAAGCCCCGCAATTTCATCTCGATATCCATTTTTTTCATAACTTCACGCATTTTCAGTCCCCCATTACAATCAAGAACAAAAACTACTTAGTTTTTGATACTATATAGGGCTTACTCTTATATTCTTAAAAATGTTCTTTAAAAATTTGTTAAAAAAAATAGAAGCAATTCGATAGACAACGAAAATGACCGAGCGGCACCATCTTGCCTCTATAATTTTGGATGGAATAACGATGTTTATTAAAAAACTAAACCAAAAGGCATGTTGATTTCATGAAACATCCCCGTGCTAATAGCAAAAAATTCCGTTTTTTCCCTATAAAAAGACTGTTAACGGACTTATTATTAATCATCGCGTTGTTTTTTCAAAACACGACATTATAGCGATAGAACTTTATGCTTTTAAAAAAGAATTCTGAACTAACGATAACTCTCAATTAAAAAGAAACTTATAGATTCTCTATTCGGCCATATAACTCTTTCCGTTTTCATGGCACAAGCATTGCTCCAGGTAAGGGTTAATCCTGTCAAGGGAGATAAAACAGACAAAACCGCGTGAAAGCGGAAGAGGGTGATGTTAGGGCTGGACCTTTTGGGGGACCAGCCCTTTTTTTGATTTAATCTGTTTTTTTTGCCAGCCTCTATTTTTTAGTTCAATTTTTCTTTATAATCACCCTCTATGACTGATGCACTCTATAGAATCATTGACGCCAATTTTAATCGCGGCCGGGAAGCCCTTCGCGTGATGGAGGAATACTGTCGCTTCGGGCTAAACAACCCCGCCCTCTCCGGACAGGCCAAGCAATGCAGGCACCAGCTTTGTCAGTCATTAAAAGGAATCGACCCGTACAAACTACTCTTGAATCGAGATGTTGATGGCGATGTTGGCAGAGAACTCAAGGTCAAGGGGCAACTTCAAAGGCAATCCCTCGAAGATTGTTTCACCGCCGCTACAAAACGAGCCAGCGAGGCCTTGCGGGCGCTGGCCGAATCCATACAGACCATGGATCCGGCACTCTCTGCCGTTATGGAGAAGATTCGCTTTGAGGTATATGCTTTGGAGAAAAAGGCGGTTCTTTGTGCTTGTTCAAAGCATAAACTTGAATCCGTCCGTCTGTATATTCTGATCAATGCAACGGCCCAAACAGACGAACATGAAGTACTGGACCTGGCGAAAACCTCTATCGATAACGGTGCGGACTGTCTGCAATTACGAGCCAAAGATATTTGTGATTCATCCCTGTTGGACCTGGCACGAAAATTCACCGCTCTGTGCAAAGAAGCCGGGGTTGTCAGTATCATAAACGATCGGGCCGATATCGCCGTCCTCGCTGACGCTGACGGTGTGCATCTTGGACAAGACGAAATACCCGTCTCCTGTGCGAGGCAACTTGCCAAACGCCCCCTCATCGTCGGCGGAAGCACACACAATCTCGATGAACTCCGGCGTGCGATTGATTCCGGCTGCGACTATGTCGGCATCGGCCCGGCGTTCGCCAGCCCGACAAAACCCCATCTCAATGTTTCGGGCCTTGGTTATCTCAGGCAAGCAATCCCTATTCTCAAACAGGTAGGCCTCTTTCATGTCGCTATCGGAGGCATCAATCTGCAAAATATCCCCGCCCTGCTAGAAATCGGGGTCAAGGCGGTTGCGCTCAGTTCGGCTGTTTCAGATTCCAAAAATCCCGCCGATAGCTGTAACGCCCTGAAAAACACACTTCTAAGCTCGACGAAATGAAGTTATTAACCGAGTTATCACCAACATTTAAACAGGACCAACGGGGTTTCTTTAGTTAGAAACACATATCCCAAGAAGAAAAGTAGGAAATCAACCAGTTTGTATGCATTTGATTCGAAACAAAAGAAAGGCATGTAACAGTATTAAAATAAAGGGCTTAAGATTGAATCCGCCCATAAACAGAAAAGTCGTTCCACACGCATCTTATAAAATATCCGTTTACACAATACGAATATAGGCTCTTTGTTTCCTTAAAATGGTTGTTCGTAACCAAGTTTTTAACAAATTACTCACAATCCAGCATATCTGTTATTGATGGCTCGTGAAATTATTCACAAAACAACATAATCGTACAAAAATAATGTGATTTCGGTATTATAAACACACCGCTTTCCCTATAATCGGGCGGTATTTTGGATAATAATAGTACTTACTTGGGTATATATGGCATTTTAGGAGACAAAAAAGTATGTCGAACCGCTTCAAAGATTGCTTTAATAACGGACAGTTCGCAGTTACGGCAGAGCTAACCGCCGGAGTCGGTTATAATTTTGCTCCTTTTGAATTATTTCTCGCCGAACACAAGGAAAAAAAGGCCTCTATTCCGCGAGGATTTCATTTTACGGGTATCACGGTCCCTCAAAATCCCGGCGGCGTCGCCAACGCTGATCCTTCAGATATCCTTGCTGTAATCCAGGAACGAAACGCAGGTCTGCTCGAAGACCTAGACTATATCCCCCATCTAAGCTGCAAGGACAGTAACACCGATAGTCTCATCAGCAGTCTGGTGGGATACCGTCGCCGCGGTGTGAGGTCTGTTTTGGCCTTAACCGGCGATAAGCCAATAACCGCCCAAGGTGTCTTCGAAGTGGAAAGCATCGGGCTGTTGTCCTTAATCCGCAAACTGAACCATCAGCAATTTCTGAAAGCTGGTCCCGAGGCCTGGGAACATTTTCCACAATTTTTCGCAGGGGCAGCGGTATCGCCATTTAAATATACCGAAGCATCGCTAATGCAGCAGTATTATAAGATGGAAAAAAAGATAACCGCAGGTGCACAATTTTTGATTACCCAAGTCGGATGGGACTGGAAGAAATCACTGGAGTTAATGCAGTATTGTAAAGAAAATAAAATTACTACTCCAGTCATGGGAAATGTTTATTGGCTGACCACCCTAACTCCCGCCCCACGACTGATGCACGATATTAAGCTGCCTGGCTGTTTTGTCAGTGATGATTTGCTGGCCAAACTGCAATCTGAAGGCATTGATGAACACATCGAGCGGGCCGCACAGCAGGTTGCCATGTATAAATCGATGGGCTATGGGGGTGTTGATGTCGGCGGCGTTCATGATTACGATATCTTCCTGAAGATTCTCAATCGTGCCGCCGAGATCGGCGACGACTGGCAGCAATACAAAGACAATCTCTATTGGCCGGCAGAAAAGCCCTTCTATCTCTATGACGATGCGGACAAGCAGGTCTCGCTTTCTAAACCAAAACGCAAATTCAATGAACGCTTCTTCGATTTTATGCACCGGGCCATTCTGGATTCGGACCACAAGGGCTTTCATTGTTTCAAGTGGATGCTGAAACTGCTTCGAGTCAACAAGGAAAACGGGTTCACCTACAAAGCATTTAACGCCATCGAAAAGAGCTTTAAGTATTGCGCGTTTGAATGTGCCGAATGCGGCGACTGCTACCTGCCGGAGAACTTCGGGTACTGTACGATTGGCGGCTGTGAAAAAGGGATGGACAATGCACCCTGCGGCGACTCAACTGTGGACGGTTACTGCGGTAATAATCTGGAGCGACTTTGCATTGGCGAATGGATTTACAATTCCGCCGCGGCCAAGTCAGGTGGACGAGAGAAGTTGCGAAAGATTCTTAACAAGCCGCGCATTCCGTCGCTGGAACATACAAGTTCGATCGTCAATTACCTATTTGAAAAGGACCATACGATGACAACACCCCTGATCGGGATCGGAGAATCCGTCCACGCCTCAATTCCAAAAACCGGCAAAATCATGCGGGAACTGCATGCTCTGGGTGCAGATGCCTACACAAAAGAAAGCGGACCACTAAATTATATTCGCGCCTTGGTTGAGAGTCAGGCCGATGAGGACGCCGTTTACATTGCAGTCAATCTGGACGCCTTTGGTGAAGATGACCCGCAGCAGGCCGTTGATATGATGGTCGAATACACAAAGCTCGTTCGTAAGTGGAGTAAAGGTGTACCGATCTGTATCGACAGCGGTGATGACAATGTACTCATTGCCGGCCTGAAAGAATGGTACAACACCGACGAACCGGTCAAGGTGCCGCTGGTGAATTCGATCAAAGCATATACCGCAGATGCAATGATGCCGCTGAAAAAGACCTATGACTTTTCGTTTATCGGTCTGCTGGTCAGCGAAAATAAACCAACCGGCCCGGGGGGTTCGCATTCGGTGGAGGAGTTATTTGGACTCGCAAAGGAAATCTTCGACAAAGCAATGCAATATGGATTTAAACCGGATGAAATATATTTTGACTCAACCGTGTTCCCGATCGCCATCGATATGCCGATGGAACCGGATGTGCCGGGATATACCTATCGAGCCTTTGAGACCATCAAAAAGATCAAGACCGATCCGGCAATGAAAGACTGCCATTGCTCACTGGGTGTGAGTAACTCCTGTCGAGACTTGCCGGGCCGCCGGATCGGGATTTGCCGGGCGTATGTAGCCAAGGCGATGGAATATGGGCTGGATGCGGGAATCGTCAATGTCGCACACCGTTATGGCGAAAAGCCGGTAGATCCGGGACTGCTCGAACTGATCGACGCCTACACAAAACTGGACGGCAATATGGATAATCTGACCAAAGTGATGGACTTAATGGGCAAGTTCTGCGCCTCATGCAGGAAACCGAGCTAAATTTGGAATACCTCCAGCAATACACCATTCCAAGGCGGCCTTTTTTGTTTTGTTGACAAAGCGGGTGTGGCGTGGTAGATTTCATTTTAATAATGGAGTTTCAAGAGAAGGTTTGTTTTACATTTAGGAGACAGAGACTATGGATCAAAATACCGACAACCCAAGCCCGACTGATGAAAATCAGCCGCAACAGAACACCCCGCAAGAATCACAACCGGCCGCTGAGCAACCGCAAACCCCGCCGCAACCGGAACAGATATCACCGGAGCAACCCCCTGTTTTTGGGCTGCCACAAACCACTGATGTTGGAGGGGAGCCCTCAAAAGACGCGAAAATGTGGGGGATGTTCTGTCATTTGTCAGCATTGGCTATGTTTACAAGTATTCCATTTGCAAATGTCATCGCCCCATTGATCCTCTGGCTGATCAAAAAAGATGATTTCAAGTTTGTTGACAACCAAGGCAAAGAAGCCTTGAATTTCCAGATATCTATCGCTATTTATGCCCTCGCTTGTATTCCCCTGTTCTTTATTTTTATTGGTTTTTTCCTTTTTGTTGCTTTGGGCATTTTCAATCTTGTGATGATTGTCATCGCCAGCATCGAAGCCAACAAGGGTAATGCCTATCGGTATCCGCTCTGCATTCGGCTGGTTAAGTAGGCGTTCGATAAAAACGGGATTCACGGCGGTTGTCAAAAGAGTCGGCAATCGCTGTTTTTGTTTCAGATGGATTGAGAGCTTGATAATCCGGTCTCTACTTGCTATCATGTCCCACATGGCAAAAGGGAAAAATGTGAAATCTGATGTGAATCCGGTCATCAAGAACAAGAAGGCCTATCACAACTTTGAACTGGTCGAGAAGGTTGAGGCGGGGATTTCGCTGCTGGGCACCGAGGTCAAGAGCTTGCGGAACAAACACTGCGATCTGGACGCCTGCTACGGGCGGATCATCGACGATGAGGTCTGGCTGGTGGGCTGTAAGATCGCTCAATACGACCGCGGCGGCTATACCAACCATGACACCCTACGGAAACGCAAACTGTTGCTGCACAAGTCCCAGATCAAGAAAATCCGAACCAAGCTGGAGCAACGGGGCTTTACACTGGTCCCGACGAAGATCTACTTCAACTCCAGAGGCATCGCCAAAGTGCAACTGGCCCTGGCAACCGGAAAAAAACAATACGATAAACGCGCCAAGCTGATCGATCAACAGCAAAAAAGAGATATCAGCCGAAGCATGAAACGGTACTGAGGGAAATTCTAAATCCGAAACAAATACAAAAAACATGAAATTCTAAACGAAATCTTAAAACCCATTGGTTTTTAATTGTGGAGTAAAAAATGGCAGACGACGAAAAAAAAATTATTATCGATGAAGACTGGAAAGAGCAAGCCCAGAAGGAAAAAGAGGCGTTGAAGGAACAGGAAAAGGTTGAGCACGAAAAGGAAGCTGAACCCCGACCGCCAATGCCGGAGGCGAACTTTTCCGGGCTGGTTAGTATGCTGGCAACGCAGGCGTTTTATGCACTGGGCTTGATCCGACCCGAAGAGGACAAGGAGAAAAAGGTTGAGCCGGACTGGGATATCGCGAAATTCAATATCGATATGCTTGGGATGCTGGAAGAAAAATGCAAATCCAACCTGACCGAGGAAGAGGCCGGCCTACTCAAGTCCACGCTGGAGCAATTGCGAATGCTGTTTGTCCAGCTTTCAAAGAAAGAGTAAACTGTGGCTAATATCCTTGACAAGATTATCGCGGATAAACGGGTTGAAGTCCAGCACTGCAAAGAACAGCGGCCGATTGAACTGGTAAAAGAAAAAACGCAGGGCCTGAAAAAATGCCGTAACTTTTACGCCGCCGTAACCAAGGGCAATCAACGCGGGCTGAATGTGATCGCCGAGGTCAAAAAGGCCTCCCCATCGGCGGGATTGATTCGGGCGGACTTTGACCCGGTTCAAATCGCTCAAACCTATGAACGGTGCGGCGCTGACGCAATCAGTATGCTGACGGATGAAAAGTATTTCCAGGGCAAGCTGGAATACTTAACCGCTGTTAAAGAAACGGTGAAAATCCCAGTTCTGCGAAAAGACTTTATCGTCGATGTGTATCAGATTTATGAGGCCCGCGCCGCCGGAGCGGATGCGGTTTTGCTGATCGCCGAAGCACTCAAGCCGGCGGAGCTGATGGACCTGCTGATACTAGCCAATGAACTCACACTGACCGCCCTGATCGAGGTCCACGGGGCGGATTCGCTTTTGCAGATGCGAAGTTTGGTCGGCTTTCCGCAGAAAAATTACAGCGTACTCGGCATCAACAACCGCGACCTGACGACGATGCAAGTCGATATCAACAATACCGCCCGATTAGCCGAACTGGTGGACAACCGAAAAGAACTCATTGCCGAGAGCGGTGTCAAGACTCGGGCAGATGTCGAAAAACTAATCGCCGTTGGAGTCGGCGGCGTTCTGATCGGCCAAACGCTATGCGAAAGCGAACGCATCGAAGATAAATTCGACGAACTGTTCAACCCGGACGGCCATTAATTGTGGATATCGCTATCCTTATCATCATCGGCTTGGCCATGGGGGTTATTGGCGGAATGCTGGGTATCGGCGGTGCTGTGTTTCTCATTCCAGCGATGACATTTGTGTTTGGCGAAAATCAGCACCTGTATCAGGCCGCGGCGATGATTTGTATTTTTTTCGTTTCCGGCGCCGCCCTGATTGCCCATCGGAAAGCCAAAGCCATTTCCAAAGAGGTTCTGATCCGTTTGATTCCGGCAGCGATGCTGGGCATCCTCGGCGGGGTCGCACTAAGCAACTGCTCGTTTTTTGAAGGGGACAGGGACTATCTTCTCGCCCGGTTGTTCGGGGTTTTTTTGGCGTATGTGGCATTTTACAACGCCCTCCGCCTGTATCGTAGTATGAAACAGCACCGGAATCTGGAACGAAACGAGCCGATAGAAAAGCCCGGTACAATCGCCACCTCTCTGTGTGGACTGATGACAGGATTGGCGTCGGGGTTGTTGGGAATCGGGGCCGGAACCGTGGCGACGCCGCTGCAGCAGCTCTCCCTGAAACGCCCGCTGCGGGAGGCGATGAGCAACTCAGCAGCAACAATTGTCAGTATCTCCTGGCTGGGCGCGATCTACAAAAACGCTACGCTATCACAACACGGGATCGATGTCACCGAATCGCTCAGGATCGCCATCTGCGTTATCCCCGGAGCCATCATCGGCGGCTACATCGGCGGACACCTCATGCATACCCTGCCGAAAAACATCGTCCGAGCCGTCTTTATCGCCGTCTGCATCATCGCCGCCATCAAACTGCTAACCGTATCGCCGAGCTAATGTGGCACGGGCTTCCAGCCCGTGATTCACGGCCAGGATGGCCGTGCCACAAAGAACACTTGAGTGCTAGAATGTTACGGCCTGCGAACACCGCAAAACCAAAGCGAGACGCTACCAAATACTATAATAAGTTGCTTCATTAACTTTCACCAGTCGAGCATGAAGATCACTTGAAAGTCTTTCCATTCGTTCTGAAGGTTCTCTGGAATATCCCTCTGCAAACATTATTCGAACAATTTGCAAAAACCCATTTGCATCATACGAAGACATGACCTGTAAAGGCATTGGTCCATCTGACGACAATTTATCCTTAAAACAGCACCCCCTCACATCTGCATCAGGATTTGTGGTGAATGTTGAAAGATTAACTTCGCCGCCTTCTACAAGATACATATTAGACTCAACCGCCCATGACTTCATAACTTCAACAACCTTCTCGTATTTTGAGAGTCTCCCCACAAAAGAGTCATCTTCGGACAAATGCACATTAATAGAGGCGTGATGTGAAGTAAGGTTGCGGTTAGACATCCAGAAAACAACTAAAGCAGCTACCAATACAACCAATACAACCAAAATGATCGAAATTGAAATGTATTTTCTTTTTCTCAGATAAGACACCTTTTCATAAAAAATCCCGCGTTTAGTATATTAGACGCGGGATTCTTGAGTTTGTTACAAGTTTTTTCGGGATTTTATCAACTTTTACTCCATCACTGTAACCGACAGGATCTCGACCGGTTCGGCGGGGACATCGTCATAGTGGCCGGCGCGGGTGGTTTTGACCTCAGCGATGGCATCGACAATGTCCATTCCATCGGTTACTTTGCCGAAGACGGCATAGCCGATCTTATCCGGCGACGGGCCGGTGTTGTTGAGGAAATCGTTGTCGGCATGGTTGATGAAGAACTGGTTGGTCGCGCTGTCCGGGTCGCCGGTGCGGGCCATGGCCAGTGTGCCGCGGTCGTTCTTGAGACCGTTGGCCGCCTCGTTGATGATCGGGTCGTTATTGGGTTTGGAGTTCATCTCTTTGTCCATACCGCCGCCCTGAACCATAAAGCCCTTGATGACGCGATGAAAGATCGTGCCGTCATAAGCCCCGTTGTCGGCATATTCAAGGAAGTTCTTCACTGTTACCGGCGCTGCTTCGGCCTCCAGCTCGATGGTCATATTGCCCAGGGTCGTTTGCATTTGAAGTGTTGTCATCA
>JAGGWF010000259.1 GCA_021157685.1 Planctomycetota bacterium
CACAATAAAAAAGCCGAGTTCAGCGAAGTCCTCGCACAGGTAACGCCGGAAGATGTCATTTCCTACGGGATGATCCCGGAAATGGTAGGGCGGTTGCCGATTATTACAACGCTGTCCGCGCTGGATGAAGAGGCGTTGGTGGAGATATTGACCAAGCCGAAGAACGCTCTGGTTCGTCAGTACCAAAAGCTGTTCGAGATGGAAGAAGCCGATTTGAAGTTCACCGATGAGGCATTGAAACTGATTGCCAAAAAAGCGATCAAACGCGACACCGGTGCTCGGGCACTGCGTGCGGTCATGGAAGAGTTGATGGTCGATTTGATGTATCAGTTGCCGGAAGAGCCGAAACCGGGTGAATACACGATCACGCCGGATGTGATCGAGGGGGAAACAGACCCGTTTGAACAGGCCCGAAATGCCCAAAAAGAATCCGCGTAAACAATAAAGAAACCGCGGATTTTACGGATTTCCACAGATTTTTTACAAGTCTTAAGAGCCGTTTGGATACGGTTTTTTTATGGCTATTCAATCCCTTCGAGACCGTTGATCCTGCATGTTATTTATCGGACTGCGTTATGATAAAGATTTCTTCAAAATAATTGAATTACTGGTTTTTCTCGCTTATGAATTAGCCGAAATGGTAAGCGTGTCGTTGTTTAAGAGGGCGTAAAGTGTTAAACGGCGGCGAAGAAGGTTTGCGAAAACGAGTTCGATTTGGAGAAGTAAAATGTTTGATTTTTTCGGATTTGGTAAGAAGGCCGGCAAAACAAAGATATTAGTCGTTGATGACGAACCGAATATCGTTCAGACGCTCAAGGATCGCCTTGAGATGAATGAATATACGGTTTTTACCGCCTGCAATGGGCAGGAAGGCTTGGAAGTTGCTAAGCAGGAATCTCCCGATCTGATGCTGCTGGATGTGATTATGCCGGTGATGGACGGTCATGAGGCCCTTGAGAATCTGCGGCAGGCTGAATGGGGCAAGGATATTTCCGTCATTATGCTCACGGCCCGAAGCCAGGCACAGGATATCTCCCGCGCCAAGGCCTGTGATATTGAAGATTATATCATCAAGCCGTTTGATTTGAGTGAACTTCTCGAAAAGATTGAGAGCATCCTGGAACACAAGAAATCGCCTGTTTGTTCCGCATAATGAAATAGGGTTATCGCGGCCTTTGGTGGGGTCGTGTTAGTGGATGTCGCCCCACCCCATGGGTTGATTATTGATGGATGTTACATCCATGCGCCGAATGGACCATTTTTTTTTGGCCTTTTCGTATTCAAACTTCATCTCTACAAAAAACAGACCACCGGCACCGGTGTACTGATTGTCATTATTTAAGTGGACCACCATTTTCAGTTCGCTTTGGGCTTTTTCTCCCTCGATGGAAATGACATGTGACTGTGTGCGGATTTTATTGAGGGATGCTCTTGGCAGAATGCTTTCGATGGCCCTCTTTAATGCCGCTTTGTTCCGGTGTGATTTGTCCATATAATCGGGATTGATAAGTTCCATGATGCGGTTTGCGTCGGCCTCTACAGCAGCGCGTTTACATGCCGGGACGATTGCGCTGACTGCTTCGTAATCCGTTGTGAATGCAGTGTCCAGTCCGAATGCAAGAATCACCAGCAGCAGGGGGACAAGTAGCGGTTTATAGCCCCATTCGGGCTTTTCCTGTCGCACGAGGGACGCGGCCACCAAGGCAACCCCCGCCAGTGTCAACAGCAGCCAGCCGTTTTCAAAGATATTCCACATGGCGTTCTCTGTGTTTTAGGGCTTTAGTCGAAATTGCTTTTGACTCATTAAACGATTTCCTTCGCTGTCGGTTAGTTCCTGCCGCAGGCAGGTCAGGGTGACATAGCCTGCCGACAGGGCGGTGGTATCCGTCCATTCGCTGTCGTGAGGATCGCGGTGGTTTCCGCCGGTTAGCTGATATGTTTTTTGGCCGGTTTCATCTGTTTGGACGAGATATTGTTCATCGAAGCCGTGGATCGATTGGGATGTGATACGCACCCCCTTGGGAGTCCCTTTTGACAGTTGGGGGATGTTCAGATTGGCGACCCGGCCTGCAGGCAGATCTGTCAGTTGCCGGATTACGGTAAACGCATAATCTGCGGCGGCTTCAAAATCTATTGGCTCATCGAATGCGGTGCTGACGGCGATGGCGGGAAGATTATAAAACGCTGCCTCAATCGCGCCCGCGACAGTGCCGGAATAGAAAACATTGATGCCGACATTGGCGCCATAATTCATGCCGGAGACGACCAGATCTATCGGATCGTCGGGGTCAACAAACTCATTGATGGCCAGTTTAACACAATCCGCAGGGGAACCTTCTATGCTGTACCCGTCGAAGAGACCATCAATATTTAAAAGTTTGCACCGGATTTCAGTCAGAGAAATCCGGTGTCCTGTGCCGGATTGGACATCCGACGGAGCGGCGACGGTGACTTTGCCTAAGCCAGTCAACCGCTTGTAAAGGGCCGCCAGTCCCGGTGCGAAGATGCCGTCATCATTGGTCAATAGGATGTGCATTGTGTTGTTCCTTTCTCAAGACGCCCTTATTATATCGGATTCGCCGAAAATTGTCAATTGACGCTGTCGGGGTTGACGGTATAATTGACCAGATGGCAGAATGGACCGGTAACAATACGAGTGATTTTGAGGTGATGACGCGACAGCAGGTGCGCCGTTTTGATGCGTGGGCGATCGGTGAGATGGGGATCCCCGGTGTGGTGCTGATGGAAAACGCTGCCAAAAACTGTACTGATGTTATTCTTAAACACTTTCCCGATGAAATAAAAGCCGGTGTCTGCATTTTCTGCGGGGCGGGCAACAACGGCGGCGATGGTTTTGTGATAGCCCGGCAGTTGTTCAATCGGGGCATTGCGGTTCGGATTATCCTCTGCGGCGATTCCGGAAAAATAAAGGGCGATGCGAAAATCAATTTTGACATCTGCCGGAATATGAATCTGCCGATAGCGGCGGTGGATACCGAATCCGATACGCTGTGCAAAGATATCGAAAATGCGGTAGGTGAAAGCGGTTTGCTGGTCGATGCGATATTGGGAACCGGCATGCAGGGGCAATTGAAAGAGCCGTTTGCGTTGCTGATCAGCGGCATCAATTTGCACAACCTGCCGATTGTCGCAGTGGATATCCCTTCCGGTCTGGATTGCGACACGGGCCAACTGCTGCCGGTTAGCATCGAAGCGGCGGTGACCGTAACCTTCGTCGCACTCAAAAAAGGGTTTGTCGCCAACCCCGATTCCCGCAAAGCGACAGGTCGGGTATTCGTTGCAGATATCGGGATGACATCGAAAACTAAAGGCAATGCATAAAAAAAAGCAGGTCTTTTAACCTGCCTTTTGATAGTTTGGTGTTTTATTGCTGTTATGGGTTTTTGTTGGCCAGTGTGTCGTATCCGATCAGGAACAAAAAGCGTTTCTGGTTGAATACCGGGATTCCGAGACTGGCTGCTTTATCCAGAAGTTGATTGTAATCGCCTATTTTCTTCACTGATATTTCATATCGCTGTTGAGCCATCGGGTCCAGATCCAATTCCTGCTGGCTCGGCCGCCGCTTTGAAATGGGTTCGATCCCGACGATCAGGAAATCAGTATCTACTGTGATGTTGTCGGCGATAATACCGCCCCAGCGTTCGATTAGTTCGGCAATCCGCTGGGCGCCGTCTGCGTCAATGCGTCCGTCATTGTTGAAATCAAATTCACCGGCTACCACAAAGCGATTTGGCATATTACGATCCCAAATCAGATTCGCGACAATATCATTTTTGACAACAGGATCCTTCGTGTCCGACTTGACAATCCGTGCCGCACTGACCCGCTCGGCGACCTGGAACACTTCAATCTCGGCCTTGCCTTCGCCATCTTCCGGGATGGGCTTATTCCGGTCATAGATGGCAAATGTCAGACCGCGATAAACATGGTCCTTGACGCCGGCGTCAAGATAGACGATACCGTTCTGCGAATCGATCCTGACAATTTGTGCATCCGGTTGATGGGCCTGTACTTCTTTGTCTGGCTTGGGTTTGATTGCCTCCAGTTTTGTCAGGGCATCGTGAAGCAGTGTATCCGATTCGTCCAGCTTCTTTTCAGTGGTTTGCAGATCCAACTGTTTCTGACGAAGTTTGGCCTGTTCGGTATCGAGTTTTTCCTGGAAAGTATTTACCTGCTCGGCGTTTGCGTCATCCATCGTTCCCTTTAATGCATCAAAGCTGCCTCGGATCTGATCAACCTCGGACTGGAACTGGTTCAGTTCGGCCAGGAAGTTTTCCCTCTTCTGCTCTTCTCGGTTTGTTGCGTTTTCGAGGTCAGTCTGAAAATCTTCATTGATTTGGGCCAACTGGACGATTTCTGCACGAGCATTATCCAATTTTGATTTCATCTCCTCGATTGTTTTTAAGAGTGCCACTCCGTTGGGACCCAAGGCCGGATTGACATCTTCAGCGAGGATATCTTTATTTAATGTGTCGATTTTCATGGATATTTCATTGAATTTTACGGTTGCCGGCAAATTATCCGCAGGTTGTTGACCCAGGATGAATTTGTACAGGTCATCAACAACCTCTTGCATGGTTCCCAGATAGGTCTTGCCCTGTGTCGGCTTTCCAACGATTCTGGCCAGTGCGCCCCTTTCGGAAGGGTTGGCAATTGATTGCAGGTCTTCTTTAGCCAGTTCCGCTTGTGTGCGAAATTCTTCGGACTTGACATAGTAAACCACTGCAAAAACGGTTGCAATGATAAACAAGGCGACAAATGTAACCAAGGCATACAACATCGCGTTACCTTGAGATGCTTGGCGAGCTGCCATATTCCCAATTCCTTAAATCATAAGTTATAACAACGGATTATTTCATTAAACGACTCTATACTGAGTATACACTCAGTGTTAGTATCGGCTTTTTAGGGGGATTAGTCAAGCGAAATCCCATTAGAAAGGGGTATTTTAGCTGTATGTGAATCCTCGAAAATGGTTGATTATTGCTGACGATGAGGTGTTTGTTGAGTTTTTATCGGTCAGACCAGCTAAATCGGACGGATTTCCGGCAATTCCCTTGCCCTGATCGAAGTGCTTAATCTATAATGCCGCCATGATTCCATGGTTTAGAGTGAGAAGTTAGTAAATGCGTAAAAATACAAAAAAATCTAAAAAAACAAAGAGTTCCGCCCCGGTCAGCAAGCAACGATTGCAGAAAATACTGGCTGCTTCCGGCATTGATTCCCGCCGCAAGTGCGAAACATTGATCCTCGAACACGCTGTAACGGTCAATGGCGAGCTTATTAATGAGTTGCCGGCCTTTGCGGATCCGGAAAAAGATGATATTCGCGTCAACGGCCAGCGGATCAAACGCGCCGAAAAGGTTTATTTCCTGCTGAATAAGCCGAAAGGGGTGATTTGTACCAGTTCTGACCCGCAGCGGCGGCAAAAAGCAATCGATCTGATAGATTGTCCGGAACGCGTTGTCTGTGTGGGTCGGCTCGATATTGATACGACCGGGGCGATCATTCTGACCAATGACTCCGAACTGGTGAATCGCCTGACCCACCCGAAGTATGAACTGCCGAAAACCTACCACATTGTTGTTCGAGGCAGGGTCGAAGGGAAAGATGTCGAAAAGTTAAAAAAAGGCATCTGGCTTTCCGAGGGCAGGACACAAGGTGCTGCTGTTAAGATCGTCCGAAGAAGCCATACCGAAACAACACTCCAGGTTATTATCAGTCAGGGCCTAAACCGGCAAATCCGCCGTATGTTTTCGCAATTGGGCTATAAGGTCAAGTCGCTCAAGCGTATCCAGATTGGTGATATTGTTCTGAAAGGGATTGCAGCGGGAAATTATAAACGCCTGACCAAGCCACAACTGGCCTACTTGAAACGGGCAACGGGGATGGAATAATTCCCCTGTTTTTTGGGGGAGTGATTTTACTGTTTCAACCTGCGGGTTGCTATGGAAACAGAAAAGGCAAGGGGGTGTAATACCCCCTCCCTTATTAGTTTCCTCATTTTTCAATCCGTCAAATTGTATGTTACATTATAGACTTCGCCATCAAACTCAGTTTTAACCGGATAGCCGGTGTTGTGGAAGATGGCCAACATCGGTTTGTTAGCTGCGAGTACCTTTGCATAAAACTGTTTCACCCCGCGCTGCTTAGCGATCTTGGCAAGATAGGCCAGCAGGAAAGTACCCATCCCTTTTTTCTGCCATTCATCCTGAACGAGAAACGCGACTTCGGCCGCCTGCGTTTTGGGGTCAAGGTAATATTGGGCAATCGCTACGACTTGATCACCGGAGATGCCTGGAACCGTCGCGACAATAGAAATATCCTGGGTGTAATCGATGTTTGTCAACTGCTGAATGTCCCGGTGAGGAAATGCCACCGTTTGGGCCATGTATCGCGTCCGAATCGAAGTGGGGCTTAATGAATACAGCATTTTAGACAGTGCCGTATCATCGGTTGGCTTGATCGGTCTGAAGAAAATCTCTGTGCCGTCATGCAGCGTATCGTACTGTTCTAATTCTTCAGGGTATGGAATCTCTTCGGTGTTCATTTCTATTTGGTCGGCATAGATATATTTCTGTGCCTTTGCCGCTTTAATGAGCTGGGATCTGAACTTGGGATGAGCGATATTGATTAAGGCCATTACTCGCTCCCGGATACTTTTGCCGTGCAGATAGGCAACGCCATATTCGGTGACGACATAGTGAACATCTCCACGGGTTGTTACCACCCCGGCGCCTTCGGTCAGATGAGGGACAATCCGGCTGACCTCGCCATTTTTTGCCGTTGACGGCATCGTGATAATGGCCTTGCCGCCTCGGCTTCGGGCGGCACCACGGTTAAAGTCCACCTGTCCGCCAATGCCGCTGTAGAATTGATAGCCCAGTGAGTCCGAGCAAACCTGTCCCGTTAAATCAATTTCCAATCCAACATTAATCCCGACCATTTTGTCATGGCCGCTTATGGTCTGTATGTCGTTGACATATTCGGTTGGATAAAACTCAAAAAACGGATTATCATCAATATAATCGTAAAGTCGTTTGGAACCCATACAAAAACTGGCGACGATTTTGCCATTATTGACAGACTTCTTTGAACAGGTAACGGCTCCGCATTCAATCAGATCAATGATCCAGTCACCGAACATCTCGGTGTGAATACCAAGGTCTTTTTTGTCTTTTAGAAATTCTGCGAGGGCTTGTGGAATACTTCCGATGCCGCATTCAATGGTGCTGCCGTCTTCGACGAGCCGAGCGATATTTCGCCCAATACGGCGGAGTGTTTCGTCGGGTTCAGGTGGGATGATTTCAATGATCTCTTCATCACAGGGTACGAGTGTATCAATCTCATTAACATGTAGAAAGCTGTTTCCGAATGTTCGGGGCATGTTGGAATTGACTTGAGCGATGATATATCGGGCATTCTTTGCCGCCGATTTGACAATGTCCACAGAGACACCCAGACTGCATAACCCGTTCATATCCGGGGGAGAGACGCTGATCAGCGCAACATCGATGGGGGTCCGTCCGCTCTCAAACTCGCGCGGTATTTCGGACAGGAACATGGGGGTGTAATCGCAAAAGCCATCAGCCACAGCGTCGCGGACATTGTCGGCAATGAAAAAGCTGTTCATT
This sequence comes from Planctomycetota bacterium, assembly GCA_021157685.1. Classification (GTDB taxonomy): domain Bacteria; phylum Planctomycetota; class Phycisphaerae; order Sedimentisphaerales; family Anaerohalosphaeraceae; genus 4572-13. Next base: position 7,656 of record JAGGWF010000259.1, read on the forward strand.
TTGAACTTTTCACGGTGTTCTTTATTGGCATAAGGTGCTTCGCCCATCGTCAGCAGATGGATAACATGCGCATCGTGAATATGGCCGGAATGCTCAACCATCATATTGACAAGATGTTGCGGCTGGCCGCATCCGGTACCGATGAATATGGTATTTCCCGGTTTAATCAATTTCATTGCAACGGCGGCGTTGCTTATTTTATTTTTGTATTTTTCTTTCCAGTCAAATTCCTGCATCGTTATCTCTCTTAATCAAACTTTTTCCACGCTCATTCTGGCATCAACAGCAATGGCTGCTGTGCCTTTCGGACCGATCACATACGGGTTTATATCCAACTCCTGGATTTGCGGAAATTCTGTGACGAGTTGTGACAATCGTTGCAATCCCTCAGCGATCGCATCGATATCCACGCCTTTTTCACCCCGGACCCCTTGCAGTATCTTGTAGGTTTTCGTGTTGACGAGCATTTGCCTCGCTTCTTCAGCTGTCAACGGCGCCGGATAAAAGGATACATCTTTAAGTACTTCAACCATGGTTCCGCCCATTCCAAACATCATCAATGGGCCAAAATGAGGATCCCGATGCATCCCAAGAATCACTTCTTTTCCTTTTCGGCACATCTCTTGGACAAGAACGCCGAGAATATCAGCTTCCGGCATCTTCTTGGGAATGCGATACATCATTAGGTCGAAAGCGTCCATCACATCTTGGGCATTCTTGAGACCGACTTTGACACCGCCAACATCTGATTTATGCAGAATATCCGGCGACCATATTTTCATGACAACGGGAAATCCCAGTTGTTGAGCCACATTGGCAGCTTGTTCCGCAGTGGAGACAACACTGCCCTCAGGCCTGATAAAGCCATAGGCGCCGAGGATCTCTTTTGATTCAGTTTCGCCGACTTCACGAATATTGTTTCTCAAATGTCTTTCAACGATTGTTTCGACTTTTCTTCGGTTGACAGGAAACAGTTTGATCACGCGTTTGGGTCGGCCGCGCCATTTGACATAGTCAACCATCGTTCTAATCGTTTTGACGGCGCTCTCCGGCGAGTCATATTGCGGTATCCCGCTGCTTCTGAGAACATCGATGGCGTCAGCGACCTGATTTGCACCAATAAAGGATGCAAAGACTGGCTTTTGACTTTTTTTACTCAGGATCTTCGCCATGGCCTCTGCCGTACCAACGGCCTCGGTCATTGCCTGTGGGGTTAATAAGACCAGGACGGCGTCGACATTAGGGTCATCCAGTGCTACATCCAGTGCGAATTCATATTTATCAGCTAAGGCATCACCCAAAACATCAATCGGATTATGTATGTTGGCTGCTGGTGGTAAACCGTCGGCTAATTTTTTTCTCGTTTCATTAGTCAATTTAGCAAATGTCAAGCCCTCTTTTTCAATAGCGTCGGCTGCCATAATCCCCGGGCCGCCTGCATTGGTAATAACAACAACGCTGTTTCCGGCAGGCAGCGGTTGATTCGCAAACGCCTGAGCATAATCAAACTGCTCACGGATAGAATTGCAGCGAATGACTCCGGATCGTTCAAAAACAGCTTCGTATGCCGTTTCAGCGCCTGCAAGACTTCCGGTATGAGATGAAGCGGCCTTTGCTCCGGCGGCGGTGCTGCCTGATTTGATCAGGATGATGGGTTTGCTATGAGAAATTTTCTCCGCTTCTTCTACAAAACTATTACCATCTGTAATGTTTTCAAGATAACCGGCGATGACCTTGGTGTCAGGATCTTTTCCGAACGCTTCTATTAAGTCTAATTCGTCGATGTCGGCTTTGTTGCCGATACTGACAAGCTTGCTGAAACCGATACCGTGTGCATTAGCGATATCAAGGAGGGCGGCCAGTAAAGCCCCTGATTGTGACAGATAGCCGATGGTCCCCTTTTTGGGCAGGTCGCCGGCAAAACTGGCGTTAAGATTACTGGACGGAGCGATAACCCCCAGGCAGTTTGGCCCAATGACACGAATGCCCCCATGCTTGGCAATTTGGGTGATTTGTTGTTCAAGCTTCTGCCCCTCTTTTCCGATTTCTTTGAAACCGGCGGTGATAATAATGACGGATTTAACCCCTAATTTTACACATTCCTGCATAATCGAAGCAACGAACTTTGCTGGAATAATAATAATGACTAAATCCGGGGTCTGACCGATCGCCTCAAGATTAGGATAACAGGTTAAATTTTCTATGGTTTTGGCTTTATGATTGACCGGGAATATTTCACCCTTAAACCCTGCCTTGACCATATTGGTAAGGATTTCATATCCAACCTTACCTTTTGTCTGAGAAGCGCCAACGATGGCAACAGACTCGGGATTAAAAAACTTTTCAAGACTCATAGTGTCCTAATGTCCTTTCTGGAGATAGTTGCGGTTACAAGAGGCGGAGCATTCTACTCTATTGTATGAGTGAGTGCAACCCACTATTGGAAAAATTGTGGCATCCCACCCTTTTTTTTCGCCGTCATTTCTATTGGCAAATGAAATGTCCCTGCGTGCGAGTTCAGTTCATTTTGAGCTTTACCTTATTCGTCATTTTTTTCATCAATATGGCAATTCAGGATATGTAATCGCGGCTAGCAGTGCGCGGCCGTATGTGTCCCAAAGTTGAGCGGCGGTCAGTTCGCTGTCTTCTTTAGCCAGTTCCATTGTGATGATGGGGATGTTCTGCTCAATACCGACGAATGAGCCCATTGAGCCGGGTCGCGAACCGAGCTTTTTGACCGGTAAAGAGCAGTATCGCCCCATGTGCCGGGCAATATCTTCGCCGGGGCCGTCATAGTCCAGGCAATACAGCGGTTGATGGATGCTGACGATACGCATTGGCTGATAGGCCAGGACCAGATCGTACAATATTCTGGATTCCGGTTCGGTCAGACCCTGCTGGCCGTGAACCTCATTGTTGATACGGTTGGAAGCCGGAAAATTTCTGTTAAGGTCAATTCCGGATGCATTAAATCTCGTTCTCAGGGCATATCCATCCGGGTTCGCCAGTGGCACAATCAGCACGGTGCGGCCGGCCAGAAAATCCGGTCTGGTTCTGAGTTTGTCGAGGAGTTTGTAGACCAGGGGGGTTCCGGCATCTTCATTGCCGTGGATGGTTGCGATGATCATCACCTTTTCTTCGCCGGTTCCGATGGTAATTAGCTCAATCGGCCTTTGCCGGACCGAATAGCCCAGGATGTGAGCGGATGTAAGCTGGGGATGTTGGAGGGTCGGAGCATAGGGATCCTGACAACCCGTCAGCAGCAGACCGCAGGCCCACAGGGATACCGCCGTGAGAATGTAATTAAGTATCGTTCTCTTTTTCATAGAGTAAATGTCCACACTTTTAAGGCGACTGATTTCAATGGCTTATCAACAAAAGCGACTAATATTTAGAGGCACCTCTAAAAGAAAGAGGCCAATATGCGTGCAATTATCTCGACATGGACGCGAATTATCCAACAGTTTTTTTAATTTTTCTCTTTTGGGTTTAATTCCCCGCTCCTTGGGGCGAAAAGTAAAACGAAAATCTATTATGATACCCCGTCTGCTTGTGGCGGGGAGATTCATTTCCCGGTTTCGCAGAAAATGTCCGAACCATGCACACGGCACTCCCAGAAAGGATTGCAGACGACTGATCTTCAGAACGATCTTCTCTTTGGATTGTTCATTCAGATAACAGCCGGTGCAGGCGAAAAAATCATGCTTAAAGACAGTTTCCAATGGCCACATTTTTTCCTGACAATGGATCTGTTCCGGCAAGCCCGCCTCGCCGTAGGCATACAGGTCAGTTCGTAAGCGTTTCACATCAAATACCCGTAATCGCATCAAAATAATTGCACTGTTGTGGTCCACTTTACAGTGGGTTTAGGAATGTGTCAAGTTTGTGTTCGGAGTGGATTTTCGAGAAATCATCCCTTAATACAGACCAAAGGAACCAATTTCGCGACTTTTTTGGCAAGCCCGGCGTTGTGTGTGGCCTGGACAACTTCGCAGACATCTTTATAGGCCTGCGGGGCCTCTTCGGCAATCCCTCGCATGGAACGGCTGCGGATTAGGATCCCCTCGCTTGCCAGACGCCCGGCGACTTCCTTGCCGTGCCATTTTTTGGTTGCGGCCCGGCGGCTCATGTTTCGTCCGGCGCCGTGACAGGCCGAGCCGAATGCCAGCCGCTCACTTTGGGAGGTACCGGCCAGAATATACGATGCGGTCCCCATCGTTCCGCCGATCAGGACGGGTTGGCCGATGGTGCGGTATTCGGCAGGTAATTCCGAGTGTCCGGGGCCCCAGGCGCGGGTGGCGCCTTTGCGGTGGACGAACAGCTTTTTGGATTTGCCGTTGGTGGCGTGCGTTTCTTCCTGACAGGTATTGTGAGAGACATCATATAACAGCCGGATATTGGCTTTGGGGGTAATATCCGCAAACACTTCCCGCACCAGATGCATCAGTATCTGTCGGTTAGCCAGGGCGCAGTTGATGCCGCAGCGCATCGCCCCGAGATAGCTTTTTCCAACTGGAGAGTCCAATGGGGCACAGGCCAGTTCGCGTTCAGGCAGGTCCAAGCCGTGTTTTTTTGCGGATGTGGTCATGCGTTTAAGGAAATCGGTCCCGATTTGGTGGCCAAGGCCGCGAGAGCCGCAGTGGATGCTGATCTTGATATCATCTTTTTCAATGCCGAACGCACGGGCCGCTGTTTCGTCATAGATTTCAACGACTTTTTGAAGTTCCAGATAGTGATTGCCGGAGCCGAGGGTGCCCATTTCGTTTAGTTGGCGTTTTTTGGCCTGTTTGGAGACTTGTGACGGATTGGCTCCGGTCATACAGCCATTCGCCTCGATAAACCGCAAATCATCCTTTCGGCCAAAACCGTTTTCGGCGGCCCACCGTGCTCCTTGGGCTAGCAGTTCGTCCAATCGAGAAATCGAAAGACGCAGTTTTCCGGTACTGCCAACGCCGGCGGGGATCTGTTGAAAGAGGGCTTCTGCGATCTGTTCGCGGAGATGTTTGATATCTTCGAATTTCAGGCCCGTGTGCAGTGTGCGTACGCCGCAGGCAATATCGAAACCTACGCCGCCTGCACTGACAACACCCCCTTTGTCCGGGTCGAATGCGGCCACACCGCCGATGCAGAAGCCATACCCCCAGTGGGCATCCGGCATGGCGAATGACCCTTCAACGATTCCCGGCAGGGCGGCGACATGGCGAACCTGCTGGACAACCATATCGTCCATCTCGTCGATAAGCGGCTCGGAGCCGAAGATAATGCCATCTACATTCATCGCGCCAGAGCGTTCGATGAGCCACTTGGTGTCACCTCTGCGTTTGACCAGTTTTCGATCCATTTTTCTCTTGTAAGAGTTCAAGCTTTAGCTTGTTACGCGACGCACTAAAGGGTGAACTCTTACTATTATTATACATCCACAACACATTGCACGACCCATTGGCCGTCGTTATTTTTATACGCTTTCAATTCCATAAAGGTTGCGGCTTTGACCTCAACCGCCAGCTCGTGCCGATTAGTGTCGGTCGGTTCGCCCCAGGCCTTTCCGATCAGCTTGTGTTTTTCAATGCGGACCTCAAACCGGCTAAACACCCATTTTCGGATGTCCATTTCATAGACGAGCGTGTTGATCCAGTCGGCAAAGAGCAGGTCTTTTTCGTCGGCTTCGCACTCGATCTCGATACACTCTTGCGGCTGGACTTTTTCAGGGCTGCAAATCACTGCCATTAAGGCCATCGCACCTTCTTCAAACGCTTGTTCGGGAGAATCTCCAGTCCCCCGAATTCCGATATCTGCCTGATGATGAAAATGCTGCCA
>JAGGWF010000114.1 GCA_021157685.1 Planctomycetota bacterium
TCTTTTTTGGCATGGGTGGCGTGGGTTCCGTTTATGCTGGCCTGCCGAACGGAGATATCGCTCCGGCGACTTATGGTCTGTGCGTATCTGGGTGGCTTATGTTTTTGGTTCGGCAATATGCACTGGCTATACATCGTCACATTACCGGGCTATATCGCATTCGGTTTCGTGCAGGCGTGCTACTGGCCGCTGCTGGCATTGAGTATTCGATTCGTCCTGCGGAAAAATGGGCCGCTGTTTCTAACCGCCCCGATTATTTTCGTCGGGGCCGAAGCCGCTCAGGGGTGGCTGTTCACCGGCTTTAGCTGGTACTATCTGGCCCACAGTCAATATCAACACCTGCCGTTAATCCAGATATGTGACATCTTCGGCACACTGGGCGTTTCGGTTCTGATCGCAATGGTCAACGGCCTGACAGTTGATTGGATAAGGTGCAAAAACGGAGCCGCGACAGTCATGGAGCGGGCACAGCGTGAACAATGCGGGTTCCGCCTCCGTTTAACCCCCTCCATCACTGTCGGGGCTCTGACTTTGGGTTCGACGGTGCTGGTTGCGGTGCTGATTGCCGGAGCGTGCTGGTACGGACAGGTTCGACTCGCCCAAACACCTGATCATTTAACCCAAGGCCCATTAATCGGCTCGGTACAGCCAAATGTACCCGCCTGGGTCAAAGAGGAAATGGACAACGGACAAAAACTGCTGGATGATCTAATCACCGACAGCAAGCAATGCTTTGCGGCCGGGGCGGCAATGGTCTGCTGGCCGGAAACGATGGTGCTGGCACCGATGAATCCGCAATATCTGGCAATGTGCGCGGTCAACTCAGAAGGGCCCCGTTACCACAAACAGATCACAGAACACACCAAAGATAACGGCTTCGTCCTGTTTGGGGCACACGCAGCGGATGTCGGTATCAAGGAGGGGCAATATGTCATCACGGACCAGTATAATTCGGCATTTCTGTACGGCCCCGATGAAACGACCGACCCGAAACGCTACGACAAAATCCATCTTGTTCCGTTTGGCGAATACATCCCTTTCAGAAATACCCCGTGGGTGTATCGCCTTTTTATGCTTTTTAACCCCTACGACTACGATTACTCCATAGCGGCCGGAGCAGATTATACAACATTTGAGATGGAGGCCAACGGGCAAAAATATCGCTTCGGTGTGCTGATCTGCTATGAGGATACCGATTCGACCGTTGCACGCAAGCTGGTAGTGGCCGAAAACGGCACAAAGAAAGCCGACTGGCTGGTCAATATCAGCAATGACGGCTGGTATGTGCATTTTAAGGACCGGCAGGTCGTGCCGATGGTGGAACTGGCCCAGCGGACCGCGATCATCGCCTTTCGCTGTGTGGAAAATCGCGTCAGCATCATCCGCAGCGTCAATACCGGCATCAGCTGCCTGATCGAGCCGACCGGCAAAATCCGCAGTGGCTTCGCAGCGGGAAATCTCCCCGACAAAACCATGGACCGGCAAGGCATAGCCGGCTGGTTTGTCGATTGCATCCCAATTGACAACCGCATTACATTCTTTAGCCGATATGGCCGATGGCTGGATAGTGTATTAGGAACGGGCTGGAGTTTAATCCTGTTAGTGTCGATATATGGGCTATGGAAAAACAGACCAAAGGGAACTATCGCAAAATGATCAAACAACTGTTCAGCATCGTTCTGATCGCCCTGTTTGTCGCCGGATGCGCCGAGGTACAAACCACGGGCTCAGCAGCATCTGCGGAAAAAACAGCCCGTACACAATCCCTGAAACCCCGCGCGAAAATCATTCTCGAAAACGGCCTTAAGAGCGGAAATGCCCGTCTGCGAAGTCTCTCGATTAAGATAGCAGTTGACACCCGCCAAAAGGAGATGCTCCCGCATATAACCCGGCTGACCACCGATCCGATTGTCCCCGTGCGTTTTTCTGCAACGGTTGCATTAGGTGATATGCGGTGTTTCAGCTGCGAAAAAATCCTTCATCAATCACTGAATGACCCGGATGTAAATGTCCGGATCGCGGCCGCCTATTCGCTGGTAAAGCTGAATCAGCCGCAATTTGTTGAGCAAGTCCGCGCCGCCGCTAAAAACCCCGACCAGACTATCCGGGCCAATGCCGCCCTGCTGATGGGGAAGCTCGGAAATCCAGATAATATTCCTTTATTATACACAATGATGAATGATTCCGGCTCTGGCTTTGAAGCACGGATTAATGCGGTAAGCGCCATCGCGCGTTTAGGTGACGAACAGATGTATCGCAGCAAGCTCTGGGCTCTGCTGATCAGCAAATTCGCGGATGATCGGGTTGATGGTATCCAGGGCATGGGATCGCTGAATACCGCTGAATCACGAAACGCCATCGTCACGATGTTGCAGGATGACATCATAGAGGTTCGCCTCGCCGCGGCGGAACAACTGGCCCGACTGAACGATAAACGAGGGGAAGAACAGGTTTACAACTATTTCAAGACTCAACCAAACCTGAATACAGCGGGCATGGCCAACGAGATGGCCGTGAGAGCAATTGGACCTTTAAACAGCAGCCGGTTGAACAGCCAGTTACTCAAGGCACTCAGCAGCCAATCTCCGTATATCCAATTATTGGCCGCACGATCCGTCCTGTTGCAGCTAAAATAGCGGTTTTCGTATACATCCGCTTGCAAAATTCGTTGTTTTCTTTGCAAAACTTAGGTAAAATAAAGTGTTAAGATAGCGAAAAAAGACTTGACCTGCCCCTGAATGAAGCGTAAAATTGCTTGTATCTATAAATTGCGTGCTTCGGGGTCTTGTTCGCACTTGGCACGCGGCATTGGAACGGGATGGTGGTGTTTGTATAACCATTGAGGTGAAAGGGACTTATTTTGAGTATTCTAACAAAAATCGTAGCTGTTTTGCTTTCTGTGTTCTCTCTCCTGCTGGCCGGTATGTTCGTTGTATTTGTCGGCAATGCCAACAACTACAGACAGTGGTATGAAGAGGAGAAAACCCTGAACATAGCGTTGCAGGCAGATTTGACAATTAAGGGCGAACAGTACAATGTCCAGGTCAACAAATGTGCAGAACTGGACAAGAAGATGCGGCAAGAACTTCAGTCGCTCGAGGCGGGTAAAAATCAGCTGGCTTACGACCTTCACAAGTCCGAGCAGCTCGCTCAAAAGTTTCAAGCCGACGCCGACAGCTGGAAAGGCGTCATGACCGGTTTTGAGCAAAGCGTTCGTATCCTGCAGGCATCGCTGAGTCAGACTCAGGGCCAGCTGGACAAGGCCAGAACTCAGGGCATCAAAGACCAGAAGGAACTGAATCAAATTACAGCCGATCTGTATGAAAAGATCGTTCAACTGCAATCGCTTGAGGCGGAACGCCGGCGGTTGCTCGAACAGAAGAAAGAGCTTGAAAACCGTGCAGCAGCTGGCGGGGCATACGCCCAAAAGGTCATTCCCGTCACACCGCTAAATCGCACGGCCTCTCCGGCAGCGATAGCGCCGGCTGGAACGGATGTCAAGGGTTTGGTTGTCGAAGTACAGCAAAATCTGATTACACTCTCCGTCGGTTCTGCCGATGGGGTCAAAGAAAGAATGGTTTTCCATATCACTCGCGGCGACCGTTTTCTGTGTGATGTAATCGTAACGAATGTTGATATCAACCGGTGTGCCGGTGTTCTGGATCTCATCCAGCAGTCCCCGCAAGTGGGCGACACGGCAAGTACACGCTTATAAAGCAAGGACTTAGAGACATGGCAAAAAAAGCAACGACTCCAGCCAGTGATGTCTATACCGCGATTCTGGCGCTGGCCTGTTTAGCGGTTCTGGCCGCCGCTGTTTTTGTAACGCTGACATGCATGGACTATTACGGTTCTGACGCACTGATAAAAATCGCTCAGATCCCGAGATAAACGCCGGCGAGGCCGGTTTAAGAGATCGACGGACACCGATCCGTTCGGACCTGAATGCGTAAAAAGGGATGGTTTGCACCGGTAATCCAATTTGAAGGGAATCATAGTGATACTGGACACGATTCTGGGTTGGTTCAGCAAGGATATGGGAATTGACCTCGGCACATGCAACACACTGGTCTGTGTCCGCAATGAGGGAGTCATCCTGAATGAACCCTCCGTTGTGGCCGTTCGCAGAGGAACCAACATCGTTCTCAACAATGGCGAGGCCGTCGGTCTTGTCGCCAAGGAAATGCTCGGCAAAACCCCCGGTTCCATCACCGCGATTCGCCCTTTAAAAGATGGCGTCATCAGTGATTTCGAGATTACTGAGGCCATGCTCAGCTATTTCATCCGAAAGGTCCACGGCCGCGGCGGCCTGTTTCGGCCCCGTGTAGTCATCGCTGTTCCCAGCGGGATCACGGCTGTTGAACGCCGTGCGGTCATTGACAGCGCCGAACGCGCCGGCGCCGGAAAGGTCTTTCTGGTCGATGAACCCATGGCCGCCGGAATTGGAGCGGGATTGCCCATCACCGAACCGACCGCGTCAATGATTATTGACATCGGCGGCGGCACCTCCGAAGTAGCGATTATGTCGCTGGGCGGCATCAGTGCATGTGAGTCGATCCGGATCGGCGGAGACAACTTTGACGAAGCGCTGATCAACCATTTGAAACGCACTTACAATCTCCTGATCGGGGAGTCCCGAGCCGAACAGGTCAAGATACAGATCGGCTCAGCGGCCCCGCTGGAACAGGAGATGACGATGGAAATCGCCGGTCGGGATACCATCTCCGGCCTGCCTCGAAAGATCGTCATTACCAGTGAAGAAATCCGGGAGGCCTTTAAAGAACCCATCGCCGGGATTATCGAAACCGTCATGCGGACGCTTGAACGGGCCGAACCGGAATTAGCAGCGGACCTGATCGACAATGGCGTGATGATTTGCGGAGGCGGGTCATTATTGCGGGGCATGGACAAGGTGCTGTCCAACGCGACCGGATTAAAAGTAACCCATGCCGAAGACCCCTTGTCCTGTGTGGCCAGAGGAACGAGCATTTATCTTGAAAATCTGGAAATCCTGAAAGAAACACAGGACCAGGGATGGAACTAATCTGAAAAAGTAATGCGGGCGATCCGTTGAAAAAATTATTCCCTATGTAAAGAAATTCCGTAGTTATGGCCGGCAGAAATATCCATCTTTCAAATGCGAGCATTTTTTCCTCTTTTCTGGCGGTCGGCTTTGTTTTATTTTTTCTCCCCCGGCCATTCACATCTAAAGTCAGCTTGTTTTTTCATGACGCCCTTCAGCCTGTTTTGCAGATCGGACGCCACGACCGGATGGATACGCAGCGTTTGGCTGCTAACCCCGAAGATGTTGTCAGTGGCAACAAATATAGACAACTCTGGAAAGACTATAAAAATCTTAGTGCCCAACTATTATCACTGCACGAAGACTATGAACGGTTGGCCAATCTCCGGTCAGGGCTTCCGCAATTGTCTAAAGAGGGGCTCTGCATAGCACAGATCACTGGCACCAGCAGCAATTACAGCCGCGAGCTAATGATCGATAAGGGCGAGAATGCATCCGTTTATCCGGGGCAATTCGTACTATCCGAGCAAGAGGACGCAATTGTCGGCGTGGTCAGTGAAAGCTTCAAGACGGTGGCGAGAGTCCGGCTGATTACTGATACAATGCAAACGCTGGAAGTACACATCCGACGGGATGGTACCGACACCGACATCCGCGCGATGATGATCGGAAATGGCACCGGCACATGCAGCATTTCGATGATCGACAGAGAGCGGGATATCCGCCAGGGGGACACCGTCTATGCCGCGGCGGTCCCGGACAAACTGAGTATCCCGCTGGTCACCGGTGAAATCATCGATGTTCGCGCCGATGACCAGCACCCCCTGCTGTGGAAGATCACGGTCCGGCCCGCCGAAGATATGAGCCGCCTGAATAATGTCGCCGTGATCATAGCCGACAAAAAATTACTGAAACAGTCACGGTAAAGCAACCACGAATGAACACCAATGAACACGAATTAATTCTTAAAGAAGAGGTGTTTGATGTTGTCGGGTGTGCCATGGAGGTTCTGAATGAATTGGGTCATGGCCTGTTGGAGAAACCGTACGAAAATGCTTTGGTTGTTGAACTTGGGATGAAGAATATCTCGGTGCAGCAGCAACCCCGATACAAACTGGCGTATAAAGGCGTACAGGTCGGTGAATATGTACCGGATTTGATTACTCACGAAAAACTGGTTGTGGATACCAAGGTAATTGAGCGAATCACGAACCATGAGCTAGGACAAATGATGAACTACTTAAAGATTACAGGATTGAAAGTAGGTGTCATTCTGAATTTCAAGCGATCAAAACTAGAATGGAAAAGAATTGTTTGTTAAAGAGCACAAGTCAGAAATGAATATAAATAAACACGAATTCGCAACACACCCTTTATTTATTAGTAATACAATCTTTTAACTTCTTGTTTTTTATGCTCGTTTTTTTAATTTAAACTTTTTAATCAGTTATCTCATAAGAGGTTATATCGAATCCCTGAAACACCAACTTCTATCTTTTTTTGTCTTTTATTCGTGTCGATTCGTGTGCATTAGTGGTTCAGTTTTTAGTTTTTAAATCCGTGTATCCGCGAAATCCGTGGTTAAGTTATTTTGGTTGCTCCCTCGACCGCCCTGAGTGTATTCGTGTCTATTCGTGGTTCTCTTTGTAAAACGAAAGGATTAAAACAGCATCTTATGCGATGGTTTTCATTTGTTCTCATTCTGTTGATCGCAACCGTCCTTGAAGCGGGCAATCTGCTGAATGTGTTTGCCA
>JAGGWF010000223.1 GCA_021157685.1 Planctomycetota bacterium
CACTTAACGGCAGCATAACACCGCAGATAGCAGTGGATCTCAGCTCCGCGACAAGTGAAGATGTCTATGTCGTCCAATGGTACCGCGTACAGACCGGTGCTACAGTCGATATGCCCACTGTGACAGGCGGAAGCTTGCGATACTTTACTTCACCATGGATTGGGGAGGATGCGGTTCTGTATCTTTCCAGGATAAGTGCGGACTTCAATGATGATGGCGATTTTGATTTTGAGGACTTTGCCATCCTCGCTTCGTACTGGATGAGCCCATGTTTCTCTCCCGATTGGTGCTGGGGCAAGGATTTAGACCAGAGCGGAACTGTTGACCTCTCTGACTTAATAACCCTTACCGACAACTGGCTCTATTAACCTAACTTTTAAAAACAGAAAAACCAAATAGTAAAAACAGAAACGGCTACCTATTCATTGATAGGTGGCCGTTTCCCATTTCCCGTTCCCATTTCCAATAATCAGGCAATCGTTTTCCTCATCTTCAATTCTCAGGGGTCTGCGAGGACAGCATACCATGGGCTAATTCGTCCGAGTCTTTGTATTGGGCTTGCAGCTGCCGGAGTTCTTTTGTCAGCTTCTTTGCCACCTTCGCATAAGCGGGATCGCTATAGAAATTGTTCAATTCATGGGGGTCTTTTTTGAGATCGTACAGTTCCCAGCAGTCAATATCATAATAGAAATGGATCAACTTGTATCGCTGCGTGCGAATGCCGTAATGCCGCTTGACACTGTGATATCCCGGATACTCATAATAATGATAATACATTGATGTTCGCCAATTACCCGGTGTTTTTCCCAGAAGAATCGGCTTGATGCTTTCGCCCTGCATATCCGTATATCCCGAGAGGACCATTCGGATGATGTCGGGGTGTTTTTCTTTGACGATCTTGAGCAGTTCCAGTCCCCCCATTTCCGGCATCCGCATATCGGTTACGAGAACATGGACTTCCTGCTGTTTAAGGATTTCCATCGCTCGCTGCTCACTGCTGGCAAAGAGCGTATTGCAGGGCTCATCAAGCAAGCCCCCGTTTTAGCGAAGTTAACACATTTTCTTCATCATCGACAAATAACACTGTTCTCCGATTCATTGCTTGATACCTCCTTTACGCTGTCTTCGTTTAAGACAATTGGAAGTTTAATAGTAAACAGGGTCCCCTTGCCGACCGTACTGTCAACAAGGAGCTGCCCCTTATGTTTTTCTGTGATGATGTCGTGCGAGATGCTCAACCCTAAACCGGTTCCTTCTCCAACAGGCTTGGTAGTGAAAAAGGGGTCAAAAATCTTTGACCGATTCTCGGGTGATATCCCGGGGCCATCATCGGCGATCTCACAGATGATATGGTCGGCGTCTGTATAGGTCTTAATCCTAATCGTGCCCCGATCTTCTCTGCCCCGCGATCCAATGGCCTGTGCCGCATTAACCAGAATGTTGAGGATAACCTGGTTGATCTGGTTGGCGTGACAGGACACCGCGGGCAATTGAGACAACTCCGTTTCGACATCCGCATCATATTTAATCTTATTGGCCGCCATAACCAGCGTGGCCTCGATGCCTTTGTTCAGGTCGTATTTCTCCATATTTTCCAACTGGTCGATGCGTGAGAAATCCCTCAGGTTCTGGACAATATCCGTCACTCGCTGAAGGCCCTCTTTGGATTCGTCGAAGAGCGGTTGAATATCCGACAAAACAAAATCAAGTTTTCCCTTCTCATACAGCTGGGCAATTTTTTCCTGTTGGGCCAACCGGTCCTCTCTGGTCCCGGATTCGACCATTGTGGTCAGTGATAGATATTCATTGAACAGTGTGACAATTTTGTTCACATGGCTTTGCAGCGCATCGAAATTACCGGCGATAAAACCAATCGGGGTATTCATTTCATGCGCGACACCGGCAGCCAGCTGACCGATGGAAGCAAGCTTTTCGTTTTGAACTAATTGACATTGCATTTCTTTTAACTGGCGATTTGTTTCTTCTAACTCCCGATTTGCTGCCCTTAAATTCTCCTCTGAATGTATACGCTCAGTAAAATCCTCAAATACGCACAACACACCTTCGACATTACCCTTGTCATTTTTCACTGGCGTTTTTAAAACACGAGTTATTATTTCACGGCCAGACTTTTGATACCTCGAAAATTCCTCTAGCGCTCTTCCGGTTCTTATAACTTCCTGGTCAGTCGCTGTAAACTTAGCGACTATTTCCTCGGTGTAAAAGTCTTCGTCTTTTTTGCCGATAAGCTGATCAGGAGTCAGGCCAAGCTTACTTGAATGTTTCTCGTTACAACAAACGAATACGAGGTCTTTGTCTTTCATAAGAACACTTTGAGGTAAATGTGAAATCAAAGTCTGGAACATACGCTCATTTTTCCTGGCACGCTCTTCAGACCCTTTTCTTTCAATGCCATAGCGTATAGATTTGGCCAGACTATCAACATCGAATTTACCCTTAAGCAGGTACTCCTGCGCCCCATTTGAGATGGCCTTCAAACCTAAGATTTCGTCGTGCTCTCCTGTTATTACGACTACCGGCTTTTGAGGGGACTTCTCCTTTACAGATATTAAAGTATCAAGGCCATTGCTGTCAGGCAGGTTCAAGTCAAGAAGAATCATATCTATGTCCCGACTTTCAAGAATGTTAACTGTGCTCTCAAGGGTTTCGGATTTAATAATCGCTGATATTGTAAGAGTTGTTTTTAGCAGCATGTTCTCTAATATCATACCGCTAACAACATCATCCTCTACAACCAAAATGTCCAGTTTACCTGCAGCACACATAAATCTGCTCCAAACCACGATTGATTAGTTAATACTATTAGATATTTTAAGCCATCCATGGGAAACCGCATATTTTTCTAATTTAATCCATTCTGAATGCATATCACCAATTAATTTCGGTACCTCTTCGACTGTACCACTGTCACATTTATCCTGGATCCGTTCTGCAATCTCTGATAAAAGATCGGCACCTATATTAGCGGATGAACCTTTTATGGCATGTGCAAACGAACGAACCTGAGCGATATTTTGATTTTGCATTGAATCTTTACAGAGCATAATTTTCTCAGTGGTTTCCTGGGCAAACACAGGTAATACAGATACAACAAAGTCAAAGTCTATCCCTCTGTCAATAACAGCCTGGATGTTTATAGGAGAACGCTTATCATCAGTTATGTCAGGGCAATCTGTATTAATTTCGATTTGCTTGTGTTTTTTCACACTATCATGATCCGAAACCAAAAAGTGAGTCAAACATTCAACCAGTTTTTCCCTTTCAATAGGTTTTGTTAAATAGTCATCACAGCCGGCCTCAATACATTTATCTCTGTCACTCTTCATGGCATTAGCGGTCAACGCGACGATTGGTGTTGTGATTCCCTTTTTTCTGAGTTTCGTTGTCGCATCGTAGCCATTTAAGTACGGCATCTGCATGTCCATCAATATCAGGTCAAATTTTCGAGATAGGACCTTCTGCACGGCTTGGTTTCCGTCATCTGCAATTGTTACCAGTAAGCCCATCCGCTTCAACAGCAACTCAATAAGTATTTGATTTGTCGGAGTGTCTTCTGCAACCAGTATATGGCCGGAAAATTCAGGTTGCTCGGCTTTGGTCCGTCCGGAATCGCCATGGCCCACAGTATAATGTGTATGCAGAAGCGGTTGTTTTGTAATATCAACACCTGCCGGTATCGTGAATGAGAAGACGGATCCCTTACCTTCCTCGCTCGCCAGAGTAAGTTCTCCACCAAGAAGCTCTACTAATTGCTTGGTAATCGTTAAGCCCAATCCTGTTCCACCGTACTTGCGTGTATGGCTTCCGTCAGCTTGTGAAAACGATTCAAATATCAGCGCTTGTTTATTGGCCGGAACGCCAATGCCGGTATCTTCAATGTCGAAACGGATAAAGGGTTTGTTTTCACATTCCTCCAGTAAAGCACTGACATGAATGTGTCCTTTATCGGTGAACTTAATCGCGTTGCCTACAAGATTGATCAAACACTGACGCAAACGCGTAGGGTCAGTTTTTATTTGTTCCGGCAAACCGCCGGTTCTGATAACTTCAAATTCAAGTCCTTTTTCTGTCGCTTTTGGCCGCATCAATGACTCAACCGAATGAAGCGATTTGGTTAATGAGCAGTCAATTATCTCAATATCCAGTTGTCCAGCTTCGATCTTGGAGAAATCCAGAATATCGTTTATCAGCGCCAGCAGATTTTTTCCGGAGTCCCGGATGATATTGACATTCTGTTCCTGATCGTTGGTCAGGTCCTCGTCTGCGAGCAAATCACTGAAACCGATAATCGCATTCATCGGCGTGCGTATCTCATGGCTCATGGTGGCCAGGAACTGGCTCTTCGCTACACTGGCGGCTTCTGCATGCTCTTTGGCAGTCTTCAACTTCGCCATATACTCGGCTCGCTGTTTTTCGATCTCTTTGCGTTCGGTGATATCGGTATCACTCCCGCTATACCCTTTTAATGTTCCGTCGTCATTGAGGCGAGGAAGTCCGTTCGTGCAAACCCATATGATATGGCCGTCTTTGGTTTGTATTTCGTTCTCCAAACCTGTGAATGCTATTTTTTTAGCGAACACTTCAAGGGCCGTTTTTTTAAATTCCTGCTGCCTGGAGTCGGGATGAATATCATAGAAGTGCTTTTTGCCGACCAACTCATCCGGATGGTAGCCGATAACCTTTTGAGATAGGTAGCTGACATAAGTGTAAAGCCCATCCGCGTCGACTTCCCAAATGAATGTATTGCTCTGGGCGGCAAGCTGGTCGAAACGACTGTTGCTTTCCTTAATCTTCACCTCGGCCTGCTTGCGTTCGGTGATTTCTTTCGTTAATTCACAGGTGCGCTCATTGACTTTTTCTTCCAGACTTTCATTTATCTCAAGCAGTTGAATCTTGTGCTTTTGAATCCGTTCCAGCATTTCATTAAAGGAGTCTATCAACAGTCCGATTTCATCGTTACCCTGCTTTACGACTCGCATGGAGTATTCCTGGTTTCCGGAAATCTTCCGGGCCGCTTTTGTCAGGCTCAGAATCGGATTAGAAATAAACCCCTGAAGTTTTACAGACAGCAGGTAGGCGACCAAAGAGACGCACAAGAGAACAGAAACAACCGTGCAGACATTGCGTATTAATGCCGAATACAGCGGTTTTAAATCCGATCGCAGACAAACCGATGCAATTGCTTTGTCGTCAACGATGATACTCTTAAAAACGGTCAGAAGCCCCTCATCAAAGCTGTAACCATCCTCTGAAACCCCAGGCAGATGAACACGGCTATCAACATCTTCTCGATAATAACTTGCAAAGTCCTTGCTATCATTGGTGTAAATGCAGGCGTGAACGATCGAAGGTTTCATGTGAAGAGTATTTAATGTACTCTCTGCATCTTTAGAATCATCAAAAGTCACTGAGGCCTCACAGTTATCGGCTATCATTTTCGCATAAGCCAAGGTGTCCCGGACCATGTCTTTGCGGGAAGAAGTGTACCCCAACAGAATAAATATGACGCCAACCAGCATCAATGCGACAAGACATGTCAGCATTATGATGGCCGTTAACTTGTGGCGAATTTTCATATTTTGAATCATTTGCATATTCAATTCTTTGCCTCCTCTGAGTCTTCTTGAATCACTCGCGTGGCAAGCTTCAGAAGTTTCGACCGGATTTTTAAGCCGTCGCGTTCCGCCGAATCAAGATTGATCTCAAATCGAACTTTTTTCTTTTCTACTAAAAATCTGATATGGCCGCCATTTTCAAGGAATTCGGCCTGCTCACCTACCATCAGTACGGGTGAATTCCCCAGAGCAGCCGTTATTTCCGCCAAATTATCTGTCGATGCGGAATCACAGGAGCATAAGAAAACAACATGACATTTCTTCAGTGATTCGATGATTTGTTTCTGCTTGGAGCCATCCTTATTTTCGGATTTCTCGGATACATTTAAGTCCTCAAAATACCTTATGACAATATCTTTACCCCTGATCCGCTTATCCTTAATCGGGGCAAAATCCTTGATGAAATCCTTATTGCCAAGGATGCCGATGATGATGGGCTCATCATTGTCCGGCATTTTTTCTTTGGGCCAATCCACAAAGTTAATAAAATTATACAAAAAAGCGGCCTTGATCTTCTGTTCACGGTCCTCTTTGGAATCAGCGGCCATTGCTGGGACTGCAAACAATGCCGCAAAGAGTATGCAAACCGCCAAGATGTAAGCTTTGTTTTTCATTATTTCGTATTAAAACGATTACGCTTTTAAAATCGCCAGGTTAACTTTCCCAAAACTCCACGCTGCACTTCGGTAGCAATTGTCCCAGGCACCATTAGGAAACACAACTTCTTTTGCAGATGATACTTACAGTCCTATAGGTTTTTTTCGACATATCAGTATCCTATTTTCTTAGAAGATAATGCGAGCGCGGAACATGAATTCAGCTCCGGGCCATTCGTAGTCGTAATTTGAGCTTGGCCCAAAATGAGGTGAATAATATTTGGTGTCTGTAATATTTTGGCCAATAAGCTGAAATTCGACATTCTTATTGTATTTGTATGTCGCAACGGCACCGAGGATAAAGTAGTCATCATTCAGGCCGGAATCGACTTGGGCCGCCGGAATACCACTTTGATAGTTTGCGTCAACATGAGGCTTTGACGCATACTGACCGTTTACGGCAAAGCTCAGTTTGTCGGTCGCATGATAGGTCAATTCCGCAAAGGCCAGCCAATTAGAAACGCCATGAAGATCTTCATGGGTAGTGTCATCATAATGGTCCATACAGGTCAAAGAGCCTCTTAGGTTTAAGAGTTTCGGTTCAATCCAATAGCTGCCGCTTAGCTCAATACCCTTGACGGTACGTCCTTTATTATTGTAGAAAACCTCATCATCTACAGCAGCAACATATTCATCATTAATATAGTCGATGTATTTATTATAAAAACCAGTCAACAGCCAACTGTTGCCGCTTTTCTTGTTCTGGCCAATTGATAACTCATATGTTTTCATCCGCTCGGAGGAGAGGTCGTCGTCATATTTCGGTGTGCCATCAAGGTCCTGAACCCTGAATTCGCGATAGGTTGGAATTCGAAAGGCAGTACCGAACAGGGCTTTTGCAAAAGTTTCTTTATTGAATGAATAGACGGAACCCAAACGGTAACTCCATTCTGCATCAAACTCGTCTGGCTGATCGTAACGTGCACCAAAAGTCAGTTCGAGCTTATCGGTCACCTTCCACTGATCTTGAGCATAGATGGCATAATCATAGTATGTTTTATCCGCATCAGCAAGCTGTTCGCCATAATCATCCAGCTCCCAGGGATCCTCGTCAGTCTCCCATTTGATTTCCGTAACATCGGTAGCTTCATGACCGAGAAACGATGTTCCCAAAAGAAATGTGTGGTCATTGAATCGTTTTGTATAATAAGTGTCAAAACCGGCATATCGTGTATCCATATGGCTCGTTTTGATGTCTTTTGGACTAAGATCGTTATGAACTCGATATCGTTCTCGTTTATAGTCATAATCAACATAATACGCCACAGCGTCCAGTTTACCCTCTTCCAGAGTACCGTGTGTGAAGTTCA
>JAGGWF010000074.1 GCA_021157685.1 Planctomycetota bacterium
TGATTACAATTCCACTTTTTTTGGCTTTGGCACATACTAATGCCAAAGGTTTGGACTCCCTTTTGATTTGGGTTTTTGTCGGTGTTCCCACTGGTCTTGGGCTATATTTATGGGAAACAAAAAAACTCAAACAGTTCGATGAACGCGAAAGGGAAATAATCCAGAAGGCATTTTCGATCAGCATGATGGCTTTTACGCTGTATCTGCTGACATTTTGTTTAGCCGGATTCTTTATGATCGGCGGCGGGGGGAAAATTCCGGTTGTCTTTATGCCGGTGATGCTTTTCGCAGGGGTTTTCTTCGCTCAATGCACCCAGTCATTTATTATCCTGTTCCAATGCGCAAAGGAAGATGATGAGTAAGGACCAGCTCAGTAACAACATTCGGCGGCTTCGGTTTGACGCCGGGGAGATGACCCAGCAGCAGTTGGCGGATAAGGTCAGTGTTACGCGGCAGACGATCATTGCCACCGAGCAGGGGCGGTATGCGCCCTCGCTGCCGCTGGCCATAAAAATCGCCCGTGCATTCGGTAAGCAGGTCGAGGAGGTCTTTCGGTTGGAATAATGTTTCGCCCGCAATATAGAATAAAGTGCGACCGAGACGATCGCGTTCCCAGTTTTTTAAAAAATTTCCTGTAACAATTCGCTCTTTTGTGTATCTTTGTAGCTTAAACCCGATCAGTAAAAATTACGGAGCACTTATGAAAACAACAAACAAAGTCCCGGCAATTGCAATCTCTCTGTGTCTGCTGATCTTTTCCGGGTGTGAGCCGGCATTCGTTCCCAATCAGAATACGGCGAAGTGGCGGACTTTCGACCCGAATGACTATGGAATTACCGCCGCAACAGCAGAAGATGGCTCAAAACGCTACGGCTGGAGCATGGATGCGGAGTTCGATGAGGGCAACAACAGCATTCCATACTGGGGGTCGGAAACCAGCTTTTGGGGTATCCCTGTCGTTGCCGGACAACTCAATGGAAAAACCTATCCCATTCTCTTCGATACCGGAAACAGCGTGGGGCTTATGGTTGAGGATGTTCATATCAGCCGACACAATCTTCCCGTCTGGTTTATAGATTCTGAGGACAAGAAAAACAGCAGCGGTTTTGCTATTGTCGAATCGCTAACGGTTGGGCCGCTTCAATTAAAAGATTACCCGTGCAGCTTCCTGAAACATCATACGGAATTTCGGTTGCTCGGTGCGTTGCCGGTGGGGCGCTTCCAGTGGGTTGTCATGCCGATGGATATGATTGGCCAGTTTAGTTATCTTCAATATGACTCGATACAAAAAGAGCTTTCATTTTCAAGAAACAAACGCTTTCGCCCCGCAGATCGATCTGAGTGGATTACATTTCCGTTCGAGATTGAGACAAAACGCATATTACTCAAAACATCGATTGAAGATATCGAAGTTACATTATTTTTAGATACCGGGGCGGGTTATCAGCTCGAACTGGATACGGCCATCATTGAGCAACTGCGCCAGCAGCGCCCCGACCTAAAGAAGGCATGGGTGCAGAACACCCAATTGTACTCGCCTTATGAAAAGGGCTCTTTGAAAGTTCGAAAATTTACCGTAACCAATCTGAAACTCGATAGCAGCACCCTGAAAAAGGCGGAGCTTTTCTACAAGGAAACGCCGGATCAAGGAAAATCCTATCCCCACAAAGGTACAAACGGAACAATCGGTATCGGATTGTTTGATAAAACTACGATGGTGCTGGATTTTAAAAGGAATCTTATGTGGGTAAAAAAAGCCAAAGGCAGCCGGTTTGAAGAGTAGATTGGAGGAGTCAAATTTCAGTGGAAATCTGTGAAAGTCTGTGTTAATCTGCGGTGAAAGAAAACCCCTGAACCCTAAGGACTGAAACTATGGCAAAGAAAAAGACGCGGCAGATTTGCATTGTGACCGTCACCGGCATCGACAAGGTGGGCATCATCGCAAAGATCAGCACCCTGATGGCCAAAGCGAATGTGAACATCATTGATGTCAGCCAGCGGATCATGGAAGCATACTTCGTGATGACGATGGCCTGCGATATCACCGACGCCACCGCCGACATCGACAAACTGCATAAACAACTCGGCCGGTTGGGCAAAGACATGGACCTGAACATCACCTTCCAGCACGAAAACATCTTTAAGATGATGCACCGTGTTTAGGCGTTTAGTTCAGCGTCCTTTTTCAGTACTTTTTCGGTTTGAGATTTGCGGAAGTCGGCCAGAGTTTTTGCCATTGCCATATCACTCAATGCTAATATCTGCAGCGCAAACACCGCCGCGCTCTTGGCGCCTGCTTTTCCGATAGCCATCGTTCCGACCGGCATTCCCGGGGGCATCTGCACGGTACTGAGCAGGGCGTCCAGCCCGCACGGGCCTTCTTTGGCCTGCATCGGCACTCCGACAATCGGCAATTGCGAATGGGCCGCCATCGCTCCGGCCAGATGCGCCGCCATCCCCGCCGCGGCGATAATCACCTTGACCCCATTGTCGCCCGCGTTAGTCGCGAACTCGCACACCGCCGCCGGTGTCCGGTGTGCCGACAATATCCGCACGATCGGATTGATCCCGAATGCTTTTAATTGCTTAATACAGCTTTCCATTGTGGGCAAATCGCTGTCTGAGCCCATTAAAACCGCTACCGGCGATTGAGTTTGTTTAGCCATTGTATTTTTCCTGTATGCTTTGTAAAATTAACATGAACGACACGAAATTCGAACAAGTAGATACTATATCGGGTCGATAGGATATTTTCAAGACAAGAATGGAGGTTTGTTATGAGCATCCGAAAACCAGCCGTAGCGGGTCAATTTTATGGCGGCACAGAAGCCGAATGCCTCGCTGAGATCGCCGAATGCCTGCCCGCCCGTGATTTAACGATGGAACTGCCCGACCCCATCGTCGCGGCTATCGTCCCGCACGCAGGCTGGGTTTTCAGTGGTGAATTGGCGGCGGCGGCATTTAAGGCCATTAAACAGGTCAATCAAGAGGTGGATACATTTGTCATATTCGGCGCCGCACATCGCTATTTTGATGGGGGTGCGGTCGTTGACGACAGCGACGGCTGGGAAACCCCGCTTGGGCAGATCGAAATTGACGCTGAACTAACCCGCCAGATCATCGCCGAAGGCGCAATTGCCGATGCAGACGCTCATCACAGCGAACACAGTATCGAGGTTCAGATGCCGTTTATCCAGCACTTGTTTCCCAATGCCAAAATCGTCCCTATCCTTGTGCCGGTCGCCGATTTTGATCCCGCTTTTGGGACGCGGGTTGGTCAACTGATCGGTGAGCAGACGGACAAAAAGATCGTCTGCATTGCTTCGACCGACCTGACTCATTATGGCCCGCGTTACGGATTCTGCCCGGAAGGCACCAGTCCAGCGGCACTCAAATGGGCACGGGAAGTCAATGACATGGAATTCATCGATCTGGCCCTGCGGATGGAAGCCGAACAGTTGCTTGAATCGGCGATGGACAAGGGCAACGCCTGCGGCCCGGCGGCAGTAGCAGCTCTGGTGGCGGCGGCTAAGGCGATGGGGCGTATCTGCGGTGTCCTGCTCGGACACACCACCAGCAACGATGTTATGAAAGCAAAGTTCAACGAGACCAGTGAAGAATCCGTCGGCTACGCCGCGATTGTGTTTTAGGTTTCAAGGATTTTGTCATAAATACCCAGCTAAGCCATGCGGCACCTCTCCACGGCCAAGCACAGCTTGACCGTGCCACCCTTGAAAGAAATCCCATCTCAACTTGTCAATCCGAATCACCCCGGGCACGCCGGCGAGGATTTAATTCGAATTTCATAATGTAAGTTTTTGTTAATCCTATTGCCAGTTTCATCCAGACATAGAATTACGACTTATGTTAAAGTCATAACAAAAAGCATTTTGGGTGCTACAAGGTTCCTCAAAACCAATCTAACACAGTGAATCAGTAAACATCGTTTGCAATCCCAAGCGAGCAGGATAACTCGAGGCACATAGAGCAGTCTGCTTTTTCCCCTCAATTCCGATATCCCCGAAGATGTTTTTATTCAAGACAATCTGGCGTTGTTATCAGCTTTGAACCGCGATTTGGTTTTCTTTCATATAGGCCCGGATTCGTTTGGCGTGATCCTTATCGTCCTGATTGAGTTTCTGGAACATTGCCAGCACCTTTGAATCCGCAGATTTTGTCATGGTGTTCTGGAAGTGTATCTCGCCCGCCGACATCTCCGTTTTCAGAGCTACATTAAATGCCGTCTCTCTGGAGGGCGGATTAGCAGTGTATTTTTCGAGCAGGGACCCCAATTCCTTATTGGCTTCCTGCAACTCTTCCATCAAAGGAAGCATTCCATCCGGGAAAAGCCCCACCGGCATAAAATAATCCAGCCCGCTTTTAATGAGTGCGGCGTGATTACCCTCTTCGATGACAAGCTGCCACCAGAACTGTTCATCTTCCGGATACGCATCACGAAAGATCATGTACAGCTTGCTCACATTATATTCCAACCGCATCGCTTCTTCCGCCAACTTGATTAGATTATTGTCCATGATATTCCTTTTGTTTATTCGCTTGACCTGCACCCAATCTCTGGTCCATTCTTTATGCGAATTTCACGCTGTTTGGATCTTGGCCGTATCGCTAGAAGTCAGCCGTAAACTGGCCGGAAGCGATACGGCTTTCGGCGAATTCAACTGGGGTTAAATCGCCCAGCGAACTGTGTGGCCGGTAATGATTATAATCCATCCGCCAGCGATCTGCAACATATCTTAATTCATCGATATGCAAAAATAATTCTCGATTCAACAACTCATCTCTCAGTTTACTGTTAAATGACTCAACATACCCATTCTCCCAAGGACTGCCCGGTGCAACATACATAGTTTTACTGACTGACATCTCACTGCTGAAACTGTTGTGTGAATTGTTTGAGAATGAACTGCTGGGTAAGAATAGTCCTGACGCCAAAAGAATCAAAAAGGTCAGAAAACAAAAGAACAGGAGGAAAAGGCAAGAAGAATAAGATTCAAGAAAACTTTGGGAAAAACTATCTTAAAGCAATTCATCAATCAGTGTCTGCTTGGCCATAGTAAATACCTTTCAATAAGAAGCTAATATCCCTATGACCATTTACACAGTTTATTTCACACCCTCCAAGTAAAACCGTAACTTGCAATTGAAAACCTATATACCATTGAGGTTTGGCATTCCGACATCCATGATAACAACATCAGGTTTTAGACGAGAAGCCATTTCCAAAGCATGACGACCATCAGACGCCTGCCCAACAACTTCGAATTCCGAATACTTGTGCAAGAGAGCGATCATTCCCTCACGCATAATTTCATGATCGTCCACTATCAGTACTTTCGTCGCCATTACTGTATCTCCCTGTCAACCAGAATGTGCTATCTATTTTTTTCAAGACTGAAGGAATCTTACAAGAATTCACCGCCGGATTTAACCGTATTCCCCTGAGGTACCAAGAAGATAAAAACACCTGCCTTGTTCGGCTTAACCTCATCTGAAAAAAGAAGTTAAGGTTATGAGACAAAAGAGACCTGAGAACAATATCGGTAGTTATACGGACAGGAAAAACGAGTTTTTTTTTGACGCAATGAGGTCAGATTTTGGTATCAAGAACTGGATTGGAGTCGTTGGCTGCGAATCTCAGCAATCAGTGTTAGAATCTGGTCGGCCTGACAGCGGATCTGAGCGTCGGGGTGTGTAACACGAGCATTCCACTTTCGATATTCTTCGTTCAACTGTTTCCGGAACGAATCATCGTCCATATCCGAAGTGATTCCCAGCAATTGTAAGGGGTCTTCGATTTGACAGCCAGACGATAACAAGAGCTTTTGTGCGATACTTAAAAAACGATCGTGCTGAATTTCAAGCAAGCGTGATGCCTGGAAAAGTTTATCAAGGTTTTCTTTGCTGACGACCCCATCAAAACCAGCCGTTTGCAATGCAAGCTCTATCGCAAAGAAACGATCTGTATTTTTTCCGTAAGCCAATATAATCTCCGATGAATGCTGCATCGTTACACCGGCAAAACGGTTTTGGATGGTTCCAGCTGTCTTGACGGCTTCATCTGCAGATACAAACATGTCCGCTTTCTGCTGAATCCACTCGGACCACATATTCCTGATGTCCTCGGAATGAGGCGTTTGCCCAAGAACAAGTGCCGACAGTTCAACACAGGCTCCCAGGACTTCAAGCCGCCGGCCGTGAACTTCACGGTATCCATCAGAGCAATAGACATATTCAATAATCTTCTGGGCAGATACCAGTTTTTTCCCGGATACGGTTTCTATAACTGTTGCGCAAAACAACAATTTGCGGCGACCCCGATACGCAAATCTGAGAATGTGACAGGGAAAATGTGCAACCGTGACCAAGCGGGCCAGCACAGCATTTTTATCGGGGACGATACCGTTATGTTGAATTAGACGAAATTCGGCGGTTCTCTCGTCACGATAGCACTCATCGGTACTGAGAACCTGATGAGAATTCGACTGCCCTTCCGTAATATCCAAAACTTCAATCTGCACATCCGTATCGACATTGTCCTGCTCGGTTGGGATGCGTCCGGCAATCTGAATCCGGAAAAACTGATCCCGGCGAACCGGCTGAGCTTCATCGGAAAACTGCTCTACATGACAGATGAATCTTAAACGATCAAAGACAGAAATCGCTTGTGAAAAACAGGAACGCACTGCGGGAAATAGCTGCAACAGTCGCCCACGCAGCGGCGAAAACCATACCGCCGCCAATCCGGCCAACAATAAACAAGCTATTACGGAAATCCAAATCATGGTCCCTCGGTTATCTTACTGAACCTTGACGGAGTCAAGCTCTTCAGCAACCTGTTGTATCTCTGTCTTTGTCATTTGACCGCCCTGGCCCGCACAAAACTCCACCTCAAGTGTACGGCCCGACCCCTCATCTAAAAATCGACAGTGCATTCGTTGGTTGGCGTCATAACTGTACTGAACATGAATGGGCTGGTTCGCGGGTCGATCAGCAGGCAGTTCAAAAACCTCTGTCGCAATCTTATTCACAAAATCGGGGTCTTCATCCTCGCCCTGCGTAATGGACACCTGTAATTCCGTCTGGCCGTCCGCCATCGTGTAAAATGTCTGGGTGGCCTCACAAGGCAACGGTGTGTTCTTTTGAAGAATAATCGAGTTGCGAATCACATGCTGACCGGTTTCTTCGTCCACAGGAGCACAAATCGTTCCATAGCTGTGATTGCAGACATCTTTAAGTCGAACCTCTTTGAGTCCGGCCGCAATCCCGGCCGCAACTTTCTTGGGATTCTCTCGCATACGCGTCAATCCCGCATGAATCGCAGCGCCCAGCGCAACACATTCATCAACATTAACAGCAACTTCCGGCTCAAAGCCAAACTTCTCAGCCAACTTCTGACGCACCATAGGCATTCTTGTACTGCCGCCGACCAGAAGAACTTTCTGAATATCAGAAACCTTACTTTTTGCCTCTTCCAGTGCCACCTCAATCAGTATTTCTGTGCGGGCGATCAGAGGTTCAATCGCTTTTTCATATTGCTCACGGGTAATTTCAACGCGTGCAGAACCAGCGGAACCATAGAGAATCTTTCGGACTGAATTTCGCCGCGAGAGCGTTTTCTTCACATCTTCGGCCTCGTCTTCATACTTGGCGCGATCCTGCTCGTTTTCAATCAGTTCGGCATCATGCTCCTGACGGTAGGCGTCCTCGAGCAACTCGATAATTTTCTTATCGAAATCCACACCGCCCAATGCATGATCGCCCTGGTTGCAGATAATATCCATCTGCTGGCCATCAATGTCTAAGATCGTTACATCAAATGTTCCGCCGCCAAGATCATAGACCAGAACACGACCCTTGACCGCTTGTGTCGTCGCGTAATACAACGCCGCGGCAACGGGCTCATTGATAATACCAATCACATTTAAACCCGCCAGTGTACCGGCGTCCATCGTTGCCTTTCGGCGAGCTTCATCGAAATGGGCCGGTACCGAGATAACAACATCATTGATGGCGCTTTCGATGGAACCGTCCTGCTTGATCTTCTTCAGGATCAAACTGGAAATCTCCTGAGGCGTCCAGTCGCGACCGTCGATGTCCTTTTTCCAATCCTGGTCACCCATATGCCGCTTGATCCATCGCACCGCCCGTTCGGGATTCAGTTGGCGGCAATTGACGGCCTCGAGGCCCACACGGATCGCACCGGCCTCTTCTTCCTCAAAATAAACAGCGGAAGGCGTAATTCGCTCCCCTTCGCTGTTGGGGACAATCTCCGGACGGCCGATGCCATTAAGCCGGGCCAACGCTGAAAAGGTCGTTCCTAAATCGATTCCTGCTATTGTGTTCATAATTCGATTCCCTATTAAGTTTGCTTTGACTCGTACAGTTTAACCTGTGCGCAGCGGACAATTTTAACATCATCATCATTCACTAAATATTGATAACCGGGACGGGCCACTTCGGCAATACAACCGACAAGCTCAGTATCCTCGGTGAAAATACGCTCTCGAACAGCTTCCGCATATTTTTCAAGCCCTTTGAAAGGTGCCTGCAAATCAGGCCCAAATTGTTCGATCCCGCTGGCCTCCAGCGCGAAAACAAGTTCATCCCGAATATCTTCGAGGTAAACTGCCGCATCCTCGCCCTGTTCCTGAAAGCGTACTACACGATCATCGATATTATCAATAGAACGGATGATCCGCAGACAGAACCGTCGAATAATCATCCAATCGTAGCCATCCTGCAATTTCCGCATTTGGTCCTGCTGCTGCGATGCAAACTGGCGAATCGCCGAAACTTCCTCGGTCAACTCCGTCAACTCTTTGGTCAGCGGTTCCGTCGTCATCAGCATATCAAGTTCCGTCGCTTCATCCGGTTCGACCGCCCAGCCAAAGTACGAATCTTTTTGTTTCTTTTCCTGGCGATTAAACATCGGTGCAGCAGGCTTCATCGGAAGCTCTGTCGCTCTGGGATCATCGGATTTTGACGAATCATCCTGATTTGATTTTTGAGAAGAAGATTGAAAATAGCCCCCGTCTTTCTGCAAGGAAGCATCGTCGGCTTTCTGTTGCAAGGGAGATGTCTCGGTCGATAAAGATTCCTCCTGCCGCTCATTGGGAACAGGGATATCTTCAATATCCTCATCCTGTGGATCGGATGCTTCGGCGTTTTCGGACCTCTTTTTTGTAATATGCACGGCAAGCAACTTAGCCAATCCGCCTGTCAGAATCAGGCTACCGCCGGCCAACAGAAATATCGATCCGATCAGAATCATTTCCGCCGTCGTTCGTTCGCCTCTGTAATCGTCTATTTCCTGCTGCCACCCCGACCCATACATGACATCTGTTAATTCATCTGGATAATGTGTGAAACCCTTGTCCAAGGTCATAACATCGGCCAGGAGCCGATCGGATTGGCCTTCTCTAAGACGCTTCTGGATATCACCACCGCCGTATGAACCATATCCCCAAGGGTTGCCGGCTTTTTGGTTAGCCGGCAAATCGGACCACTGTTCATACATGTGTAGGTATTCCTGTGCCGCAGGGCTATCGGCAACCTGTTGAGCAGCCAGCGCAATGCGATTTTGCATCGTACTTTTCTGCGCATGCTGGATGCTTAACCCGACAATGCCCGGCAACAGCAAAAATAAAGCCCACACTATCCATGTTTTTTTAGTCATTGCACCGATACCCATCATTCCAAAAAACTTAAATATCCGTACCTGTAAAACTTAAGTTACTCTTGTGTTTCGGTCAAATCGATACATAACAGAACCATCATTGCCGGGAAAATCAAAACGCATCCTCTTCCAGAAAACCATAAGACGATTCCACTAAAGATATTACAGACACTTCGCCCGATAACAATAGATGCTGATAAGAGAATGTATTTACATTGAAATGATAAAACACTAAACAAAGCCCGATAACCCAGGGAGGATTTTTATGAAGTAAGACTAAAAAGGAATCTACTGCGGCTGCGGCAGGGTTTGCAACATCTCCCGGGCCTGTTTGAAAAATGGGCAGTCCGGGTGTTTTTCAATAAAATCTGAAAGGATTTTGCGAGAGTCGATTAGCAGTTTCCTTTTTTCTTCGGAACTGTCTGGGTTTTTCCAAAGTTTGATTTTGGTCATTCCCCATTCATACTGTGCCCGGATGCCCGCATCGCACTGCGGATATTGTTTTGCCAACTCTTCCAGTAATCGCGATCGCCGCTGAATATCATTAACCAGCATCGCCTTGGCCAGCAATAGATTATCCCGCAACCCGTCATCGGCAGACATCTTTTCAAGCAGACCATCCAAACTGACGGCATAA
>JAGGWF010000266.1 GCA_021157685.1 Planctomycetota bacterium
ATGCATTAACCGGATGAACCGAAAACAGTCCTTGCAAGGAAGAGGATAGGCAGTAGAATGCCGAAAACGAGGACAAAAAGCGTCTCTAATAAAAAAACACTACTGAAAGGAAGGCAATGCGACATTTAACAACTGTGAAAATATTTTTTGCCCTGATATTGGCGACCACCGCATTTATTCAAGCCGAAACTGTCCCACAAAGCTCATTTCATGCCATCTATACTGATTTCCTAAACAGCCGCAGCGACACTGTTCAAGTCGTAGCACATCGCGGAGATTGGCATAATGTACCTGAAAACACCCTGGAATCGATCCGTAATTGCATCAAAACGGCTATCGACATCGTTGAGGTCGATGTGCGTAAGACGCTGGACGGCCATTTGATCCTGATGCATGATACGACAGTGGACAGGACGACAACTGGCTCTGGCAAAGTTTCAGAGTTAACGCTCGACCAGATCAAGTCATTGTGGCTTAAAAACGCCGACAACACTGTCTCTCAACAGCAGGTTCCGACATTAGAGGCGGCCATGCTCCTGGCAAAAGGGAAAATCATGCTCAATCTGGATAAATCCTGGCCTATACGAAATGAGTGTCTCAAAGTATTGAAAAAAACTAACACCACCAACCATGCCATTTTTAAGGCCTCCGGCGACCCTTCTGTCCTAAAAAAAGAGATTAAAGATCTCAAAATTGATATCAATTTTATTTATATCGTTTATTGTAAAGGATCCGACAAGCCTTCAGCGGAATCGATTTTTGACGCGGTGCATAGCTTAAAACCCAAAGCGATAGAGATTTGTTTTGATAATGATAAGCACCCCATTATGCAACCTGAAAATATAGAGAAAATCAGACAGTACGGTTCACGGGTGTGGGTCAATTCCTTATGGAAAGGTTCGTTAAGCGGTGGCCATCCTGACTCCAACACCGATACTTGGGATTGGTTGATCAAGCGCGGCATCACCATGATCCAGACCGACAGCCCTCAAAAACTTCGTCAACATCTGGATAACTTAAAATCAAGGACACTTCAAAAGCAGGCAATATGACCTCAAATATTGATAAAGTATACAGAATAAACCGTATTAAGGTCATGGTGGCTATAACCATAGGGTATGGTTTTTATTATGTCTGCAGATTAGGTTTGTCTGTTGTCAAAAAACCTTTGATCGATGAGGGCATGTTCACTGCCACCCAACTTGGAAATATCGGTGCTGGTATATTTTACGGCTATGCGTTCGGCAAGTTTATCAATGGTTTTCTGGCCGATCATGTGAATGTTAAAAAGTTCTTCATCGTTGGACTCGTACTTTCAATATGCTGCAATGTATGGATGGGCTTCACGAGCACCTTATGGGTGGGGATATTGGTGTGGTCTTTGAACGGATGGTTCCAAAGTTTTGGCGCGGCCTGCTGTGTAAGGACTATCGCAAACTGGTTTAGTCAACACGAACGGGGGCGATGTTATGGTATATGGAGTGCTTCGCATCCAATCGGTGAGGGCATAACTTATATTGGCACCGCAGCGATTGTTTCTTTTTTTGGATGGAGAAGTGGATTTTGGGGAGCAGCCATCGCATCTGGGATAATTTGCATAATAATATATTTCTTAATGAAGCATGACCCTGTAAGTATGGGATTGCCTTCTATCGCTGAATGGAAAAATGACCACGGCGATATACGGGTAAAAAAAGAAACTGATATTTTTTCCTCTCAGCTAAAACTATTTTCAATGCCATCAATATGGATTGTAGGAATGGCAAGTGCTTTGATGTATGTTGGACGATATGCCGTTAATAGCTGGGGAATCTTGTTTTTGCAGGAGGCAAAGGGATTTAGTCTGACTCAAGCAGGATTACTTTTTGGGGCCAATACATTTTTAAGTGTTTTAGGCGGCCTTGCTTATGGTTTTGCTTCTGACAAAATATTCAATGCCCGGCGTCCTCCTGTCTCCTTTTTGTTTGGCTTAATTGAAATAGTCGCACTCATAGTGATTTTTGTTTTACCCATAACAAATTATTGGCTGCTGATGGCAGCATT
Source organism: Planctomycetota bacterium (assembly GCA_021157685.1). Lineage (GTDB taxonomy): Bacteria > Planctomycetota > Phycisphaerae > Sedimentisphaerales > Anaerohalosphaeraceae > 4572-13. The sequence goes on from JAGGWF010000266.1 coordinate 2,044, forward strand.
TTGCTTATTTGGTTTTTCGATAGGCGGGCTAATGGTTGGCATCGGTGGTTTGCTGGCTATTGATATTGCCCCAAAGAAAGCGGTGGCAGCAGCATTGGGATTTGTTGGGATTTTCAGTTATATTGGTGCCGCATTACAAGAAAGCATAAGTGGTTATCTCATCGATAAAAACTCACATATGGTCGATGGAGTTTTAGTTTACGATTTCACTCAACCTGTCATGTTCTGGATAGCGGCTTCGTCTTTATCTGTGATATTAGCAGCATCTTTATGGAAAGTTAAAACGCGTGATTAAGTTGCTTTTGATAAACGTTGATAACGGCTACATAAATAAAGAATTGGATTTATGATTTACAATTTAAAAATAAGTGCATTGTTTTTTATTGTGCTTTTTATTGGCTGTAACGCTGAATTAAAAAGCCCGCAAGACCGTAGCGGTATCAACAGCAGCGACAAAACGCTTACCGTAATGCTTTATAATATTCATCATGCGGAGGGTATGGATGGTAAACTCTCGACAGACCGTATTGCGACTATTATTAAAGAGAGTAATGCCGATGTCATCGCCTTAAATGAAGTAGATAATCAATACGGAAAAAGAAGCAACTTTCAGTATCAGACAAAAATTATTGCTGAAAAGATTGGGATGAATTATTACTTTGGGCCTGCGATAAAGAAGAAAGACCCATTCCGAGAATATGGCAATGCGATACTTTCTCGTTTTGAGTTTAGGCAACAATCTAATCATCCTTTGCCCAACAATGAAAAGTGTGAACCCAGGGCCTGTATTTCTGCTGTTGTAAAAGTGGGCGATCAAGATATAAGGGTTTTTGTGACGCATCTTGACCATAAAAGTGATAGTCTAATAAACAAGCAGATCGGTTATGTTCAGGAACTGGCCTCATCGGAGTCGAATTTGCCGGTGTTGATCATGGGTGATTTTAATGAAGAGATCTTCTCTCAAAAAGATCCTTCTAAAGAATGGGTATCCTTACAAACCAATTACACTTCGGCATTTAAAGTAGCCGGCGTGGGTCCGGTAGGTACCTGTTTGGGCAACGAAAATAAAAAGATCGATTTTATTTTTATCAGCAGCCGCTTTTCGGATGCGGTCGAGGATTGCTATGTTTTCAGAAATGAAATCACGAATCAAGCTTCTGATCACTGGCCTTTAATAGCACATATCAATCTGGACAAGCTAAAAAATGATTTCCAGAGGACCGACGAAACAATGTCTAAAGAAGGTGTTTCTAAACGAATTCGATGATACTGACAGCTTTACTCTGGAATGTAAAACCAAAGGATTAAAGGTGGATTTATGATTTGCAATTTAAAAATGAGTGCATTGTTTTTTATTGTGCTTTTCATTGGCTGTAACGCTGAATTGAAAAGCCCGCAAGACCGTAGCGGTATCAACAGCAGCGACAAAACGCTTACCGTAATGCTTTATAATATTCATCATGCAAAGGGGATGGATGGTAAGCTCTCGACAGACCGTATTGCAAATATTATTAAAGAGAGCGATGCCGATATCATTGCCTTAAATGAAGTGGATAATCAATACGG
>JAGGWF010000046.1 GCA_021157685.1 Planctomycetota bacterium
ATTTGGCAATAACTGGGTTTTGGACCATATTGGTACACGCAAAGCATGCCCTATAAAGATATGTCTTTGTGATTCATGCCGTTAGAAAAAAGGGTCCAAAATGGTCCCACCGACCATAATGGTACATAACTGCGTAAGTGAATATTGATCGATAAAGAGAAGCGGTCAACAGATTGCCAACTACTTGCCGGCTTTGACCGCACACAAAATTCGGACATCAATCGGATAGCTCCGCGTCAAACCAACCGGGGTCACCATTCCCTCCTGCAGGACACGAAGCAACTTGGCCTGTAGATCGAGTGGGATTTCGCTGATCTCACCCAGAAAGATCGTGCCTTCTTATCAGCCCCGAAAGCTCTGGCAAGTTTTGGCACGATATGAGCGGGAATAGGCTGGCATATTTGCTTGAGAATGCTATATTCATGTTTAGTAGGTTTCATGAGCTACTCTTAATTATTTAGCGATGTTAACCGAGTACCGCACTCTGTGGCGCTTGTAAATATGAGCGATAACTGATTTTGAATCAGGCTAAAGATGCGTGTCAAGATGCCGTTCCAGTTCGCGCATTTGATGGTCGTGCGGTTTTGGTTCTGTACCCAAATAGCGGTATTCAGCAAGGCAAGCACCGCTTTAACACGATTGGCCTGCCGTTTATCATGCAACAAACGGTAAAACCGTTCCAATTCAGCTATTTTTTTGTTGGACAATGTACAATCTCTCATATAGCATGTTTATTGGATACAAGTTGCTTTTTGATTGAAAAAGCGGAAATTTTCAATCGGGAGCAGTATAAATGGTAAATGCCATAGTAATACTTTAAAATAGAGGTTCAAAAGTTATGTTATCGAAGAATAAATTATTTATGGTCGTTTTCGCCTGCGTCACAATCAGTATTGTAGCTACAGGAGAAACCCTGCCGAAACAATTTCAACTTATCCCTCAACCACAAGAAATCTCCTTGCAAGAAGGTGCTGGATTACAATACACCGTGCTAAGAACTATTAAGCAGGGAGATAATGTAACCAGGCCGATCATGGGCGATATACTCAGCGTACTGCCCCAAAACGATACAATTGACAGTGGTGTGCTGTCTCTGCAACTGGTAACAGACAGCACCGTACCGAAATCGGCCGAAGGGTATGTTCTTGTCATTAAAAACGGGTCGGCAACAATCAGTGCCCGAAATCAGGCCGGATTATTTTATGGATGTCAGACTCTGGAACAACTACTAGAAGACGCCCGCGATACGAACGCAGCAATTCCGGCCTGCACGATAACCGACTGGCCCGCGCTTACGTATCGCTCGGTACATTTTGACGTTAAGCATCATCTTGATACCATGAAATATTATTACGACAGTATCGATCGGCTGGCCCGGTATAAAATCAACGCTGTTATTTTTGAGTTTGAAGACAAGCTGCGCTATCGACGTCAACCGCTGGTTGGGGCACCGCAAGCGATAAGCATAAGCGAAATGGCAGCGCTTACTGAATACGCACGACGACGACACATCGATATAAGCCCGCTGGTACAGGGACTGGGCCATGCCACCTTTATCCTCAAGCATCATGCCTATGAGCATCTGCGGGAAAACCCCGATGAAAAATGGTCTTTTTGTCCGCTGGCCGAAGGCACCTATCAGGTATTGTTCGACCTTTACCGAGATGCGATGGAAGCAACACCGCATAGCCGTTACCTTCATGTGGGAGGTGATGAAGTTTACGGCATCGGCAAGTGCTACAGATGCAAAGAAATGGCCGAAAAAGAAGGTGTTCTCGGATTGAATCTTTACTGGCTCAACCGGGTATGTGAATTCGCCCAACAGCACGGACGCATACCGATTTTCTGGGACGATATGCCGCTTCAACATGCCGGACTTTACCGATCAACTCACGATGACAATACCACCGTCCAAGAAGCTACCGAGCTTTGGGAAAAAGGACGCCCTATCCTTAATAGTATGATTGAAAAGTTTCCTAAGAACTGCGTTTATATGCGTTGGAATTATACTCTGGCCCGTCAGCCCAGCAACATAATGGCACTGGACTGGTATCGCGATAGCGGCCTTAAAGCCATGATTGCTACCGCTGCGCAAACCACTTCCCCCCTGCTGCCCACAGATGACCGGGCAAATGTTATAAAAAGTTTTGTCGAATTAGCTTGGGAACGCGGTATCACAGGCATGTTGTGTACTGCATGGGATGATGCTTCACCGCATATGGAAACTTACTGGCGAGGACTTATAGCCTCAGCCGAATTCAGTTGGGCAGCGGGCAAAAGAACCTTACCGCAATACGAAGTCGCCTATCTGCAAAGATCTTTTGGTCCAGAATGTATTTATGCTGTTGAACTATATAAGCAATTATTCCAGATAAGTGATTTATACACCACATTCTGGAGACTTAAACCAGAAGATATTGGCCTCCCTGACTTGGAGAATCCAGGAACCTGGAGCGACAAACATAAAGAACGGCTGACCAAAGCCAGTCAATCTGCAAAACTCTATAAACAGACTTCTGAACAATTAGCTGACATGTCTAAAAAAGCATGTCGTAACCGGTACCATCTGGAATTATTAACAGCTATAAATGATTTTCAGATTACCACGGCGAATTTAATATTGGCCTTGGGGCAATGCGACACGAACGACCCAACAAAATGTAAAACAGGATTCAAAGCGGTCCAGACAACGATGGAGGAATTTGAAATTACCTGGAAAAAATTGCAGAAGGTTTATGCCCGTCGTCGCTTTATCGCTTACCCTGAGAATTACGTTAAGGATCACTACTTTCACTACGCCAGCACACGAGAAGACATGAGCTTTATGATCCTTGGCCAACAGGCCTATCACCCGAAGGTTCGTAAATGGCTCATAAAGCAAAGCTATTAAACAGAAAGCCACACAAAAACCTTGATATATCCCTTGTAAAATTATTGGCATCGTATGGAATGCGTTCTAACTCCGTGTCATTGGGAATTTCAGGGTGATAATTCGAAAAGGGAGTGATTAGGAAAACTCCACGGGCAGTATGGCGGATTACTTGCCGGAGGTGGGAATTGTTACATTCAGCTTTTCGATGAAGCGGTTGAGGCGGCGGCGGTCGATACCGAGTATTTTCGCCGCGGCGACTTTTCTGCCGCCTGTTACACGCAGGGCGTCCACAATCAGTTTGTTCCTGGCTTCATCCAGCGTCGGCAGCGGGCCGTTGGCTCCGGCCGTATAAGCCGCCATCAGAACCTCCTTAGGCAAGACGGACGGTTCGACCACTTCTTCGACGCTCAAAACATAAGCCCGCTCCATCGCATTGGCGATCTCGCGGACATTGCCGGGCCAATGATACTTCAGCAGCAGTTGCTCTGCCTGGGAAGACAGTTTTTTGGAGGGTTCATCATAAAATTGCGCCTGATTGGCAAGAAAATGGCTGGCTAGCGGCAAAATATCTTCGGGGCGTTGCCTCAGCGGTGGAATCTCCAAGTTCACCACATTAACCCGGTAGTACAAATCGGCCCGGAACTCATTGTTTTCCACCATTTCCTTTAAGTCACGGTTGGCCGCACACAAAATTCGAACATCAATCGGATGGCTTTGCGTCGAGCCGACCGGGGTCACCGTTCCCTCCTGTAGTACGCGAAGCAATTTGGCCTGCAGGTCCAGTGGGATTTCGCTGATCTCGTCTAAAAAGATCGTACCTTTGTCTGCAGCACGGAAAAAACCGAGCGTATCATGGATGGCACCGGTAAAAGCCCCCTTAACATGGCCGAAAAGCTGACTTTCAAAAAGTTGGCCCGTCAGCGTCGTGCAATCCACGGGAATAAACGGCTTCTCGACTCGTTGACTAGAATAGTGAATCTTTCGGGCAACCATTTCTTTACCGGTCCCAGTTTCACCGGTAATCATTACACAGCAATGGCGGTGCGCAACGGATTCCAAGGTATCCAAAAGCCCATTGAAAAGCTCCGAAGACCCAACAAGATTCGGCATACCGGGCCGATCACTCGGCGCAACACTACCGCGGTCTGAAGCCACCTTATGTGTTGCAGACTCGTCCCGCTCCGACGCATTCCCTCGCGATATCTTTCCTCGATTAGCACTGCCCATAATTTGTGCTTTCGTTCTCCCTCCCCGAAAGGAAAGAGCATAGCATCACCACTTATCAGAAAAAAAACCATTGTTGCATCCCAAGAACCTTGAGGAAACAACCCCCATAATAAAAACCGTTTCCCCTGTCCTCCGATATGTCCTATATTATATAGGAGCAAGAACCTAAAATCAACATTTTATTGCTTATTTTCTCCAAATTACTACCTCAATCAACCCGTTTTGTCAACAGAGTACGAATACGCTCCCCCACCAAACGCAATTTACGCTATTATTTCGCGGTGTAACTTTATTTTGAACCAATAGATAGGTGTTTTATTGCTGCTTTCAAACACAAAACAGTTATTTCAGTTGAAATACACCTAGATAAGCCAATTTTCACGGTTTTTATCGGCAGTAGAGAATAATTTTTAACCTGTTTGCCATGGGCGGATTTATTTCTTATCTTTTCTATGGAGACGAGAGACACAGGAACAGGAAACATAAGAATAATAAAAGACGACCTCATAGGACAATCTCCTCTCCTGTCTTTTCCTTGCACGGATGCTCAACGGGACAGTTGTCTGCCGAACGCAGATGCCTGTCCCGTTCTTTTTAACTTGTCCCATCCCCTCAAATCCGCTACAATGGCTACTTCTGAATCGTTCAATATTACTCTTTACAGGTTAGATTTTTCGCCATGCTTCCGATTGCAACAAGTATAAAACCAAAACAAACGCCGTATATGAACCACTTTCTCATTGCGGCCAATGTCGTCGTGTTTTTATTGAGTATGCATTTCGTAATAGATATGCGAACAGCAAAGCATGCCCTTGATTTACGCCCCTGGGCCGAACCCTTTATGCTCTTGTCCGACCATCCCAGCATCTGGCAATTTGTCACCTATGCGTTTCTGCACGGCGGATTTATGCATATTTTCGGCAATATGTTCTTTCTGTACATGTTCGGCAACAATGTCAACGACAAGCTCGGCCATATCGGCTATTTGTGCTTTTACTTAGGCGGTGCGGTCTTTTCGGGTATCGGATACACACTGATCTCCAGCAATCCGATCCTTGGCGCTAGCGGCGCTGTCGCTGCCGTAACCGGGGCCTATCTGGTTCTGTTCCCTAAAACGCTGATTACCGTCGTTTATTGGTTTATTTTCATCGGCACGGTCGAAATTCGCGCAATGTATTTTATCGCTTTGAAGCTAATTTTCTTTGATAATGTCCTTATGGCCGACCCAAGTCAGAATATCGCCTACAATGCGCATCTGGCGGGGTATGGCTTTGGTATTCTGAGCATCATAGGTCTTCTGTCTATCGGCTTAATCGATGGCGGCTACATCGATTTATGGTTTATGTTGAAGCAATGGAACCGACGGCGGCAGTTCCATGACGCGGTCTCTGATGGATATAACCCGCACCGGCCCAACGCCGTCCGAAAGAGCGTTTCGTCCCGTGTCGAAGATACCCCGGCCGTCAGCCCGCAACAGCAGCAAATTATGGACTTTCGCAGCCAGATTAGCGGGGCAATGAACAGCCGAAATGCCGGTCAGGCCGCCGGACTTTATCTGGAGCTTCTAGAGATCGACTCATCGCAAACCCTGCCACGACAGCTCCAGTTAGATATTGCCAACCAGCTCATGGCCGAGGGAAAATGGCAACCCTCAGCGGATGCCTATCAGAAATTTCTGGCCCAATACAGCAGTTACGAGCACGCCGAACAGGTCCATCTGATGCTGGGCCTGCTTTACAGCCGCTACCTAAATCATCCTCAGGAAGCGATGGAACACTTGAACAAGGCAAAAGACAAGCTGTCCGATCCGAATCAAAAAGCAATGTGCCAACAGGAAATCGACCAGCTACAATCTCAATCATAAACTCAGGTTGCGGGGATTCGAATGAAACCAGCATACACCATTTTGGCGGTCATTGCTCTTGTCGCCCTGATCGGGCCGCACATATTAGCTTCCGAGGCGGAAAACACAACCCCTGTAACCATCAACCTCTGGCCGAATGCCGTTCCCGGTGTTAAAACAGGCCAAAAAGAAACAAAACAACCTTCTCGAAGAGACGGCGTTACGCGCATTAGCCATGTCAGTAATCCATCTATCACTGTTTTCAGGGCACACAAGACTACCGCCCCGACGCCGGGGGTCGTAATATGTCCCGGCGGCGGCTATTCAATCTTAGCAATCGACAAAGAAGGAACAGAAGTCGCCGAATGGCTGAATTCAGTCGGAATCACAGCGGTGGTGTTGAAGTATCGGGTTCCCAATAATCGTCTTGGCGCCTTCCAGGACGCTCGGCGGGCTGTGCGAATGGTTCGCGGCCATGCCAGGAAATGGAATATCGACCCTGACCACATCGGCATACTTGGTTTCTCGGCCGGAGGCCACCTTGCTGCCCGCGCCAGCACGGATTTTCAGAGCGAAATCTACAACCCCGTTGACGAAGCCGATAAATTCTCCTGCCGGCCCGATTTTACGGTGCTGGTCTATCCAGCGTATCTGTACCAAAAGGGCAGCTACGAACTTGTTGATGAAATTACCGTCGATAAGAAAACACCGCCGGCCTTCATCGTTCAGACACAAGACGACCGGGATTATGTGGACAGCAGTATCGCCTATTACACGGCTCTGACAAAATCGTCCGTTCGGGCCGAACTGCACCTCTTTGAGAAAGGAGGGCACGGTTACGGGCTGCGCTCATCAAAATACCCCGTATCGGGCTGGCCCAAACTCTGCGAGGCATGGATGAAATCCATCGGCGTGATAAAACAGCCCCCCGTCGGGCCGAAGGCCAAAGAAGATTTGAAAAGCCCTTAATTTATTGAATGGCGTGCCCTTTTATTGGTGGGCGTTTAGGGGAAAGATCTACAATCTCTCACAGTAGGAAATCATTTGACATCCACTGTCACCAGTGATAACCTAATGGTTTGGTTGAGAAATTGGATACTATTTTACAGGATGTAAAAAATGCCAAATCAAATAGGAGATAAAGCCATGTATTCCTCAAAAGTCATATCTGGATTCATTTTGTTCTCGCTGATTCTGTCTTTTCCCGTAGCGGCTGTTGAAAATTCCACAACACCGCAGATCGCCGGAATACCCGCCGATGCCCACTATCCTTTTATTGCTAAGGTTACGGGCAACAATGTTTATATTCGATCCGGCAAGGGAACAGCTTATTATGAATGCGGCAAGGCGACTCTGGATGACCCTGTAACCGTTGTCGGCGGAGCATTTGGCTGGGCGGAGATACTGCCGCCGAAGGGAAGTTATTCGTGGATCCATAAAAACTATGTCGATGTAAAAGGGGATCAGCCAACCGTCGGCGTTCTGACCGGAGACAATGTTCGTGTCTGGGCCGGTTCTGACAGAATGGAATCCAGTCGGTCTTCCAGTATGCAGACCAAACTGAACACCGGTGAGATTGTTGAGTTGTTTGCGAATCAACCGAAAGACGGCGACTATTACAAGATTACCCCGCCGGCCGGTGCCAAATTGACAATCAACTGCGAATTCTTGAAATATGTCGGTCCCGTCGTGTCCAAACAGCCCGTGGTCATCCCGCCGAGGGGTGCGGTTGCTGCCAAAAAGCCGGTCAAGATTCCCGCTTCAACGGAAACAAACGTTCCTGTTTTCGGTAATTTAACAGAGGACAAAGCCGCCACAGATGTCAAAACAGAAACCGCCGCCAAACCGGACGCGGCACCGGATGTCGAAAAAGTTGAGCCGCCAAAACCGAGCAATGAAGATTCTGAAAACCTGAAAGCGTGTTATGTTCTGGCCACAAAGATCGACCAGCAACTTCAAAAATCGATCGCTGAACAAAATTATGACCCAATCAAAAAAGAGATCAAAGCGATCAAGGCCGATACCACCGACAGCAAAGCGGTAACTTATGCCCAGATACTTCTGGAACGAATTACCCGATATGAGTTAGCCATCAGCGTTATCAATACACTGAAACAGCAGGATGAATCGTTAGCCGCCGCCAAAGAGAAAATCGAAAAGGCCCATCAAACCGAATTGAAGAAAGTGCATAAAGACGCTGACTTCATCTACACCGGTGTTTTGAAAGTATCGCATGTATACACGAATAAGACCGGCCGCAAACGCTATCTCCTGCAGGGGCAGGGCGGAAAAATCCTGTGCTATGCTGTCCCCACTTCAGAGGAGGTTGCTAATCGCTTTGAAGGGCTGATCGGAAAAAGAGTTGGTGTTAAGGGCGATGTTTCCAGTGACACGAAATCACTCGTCACCCTGATCTTAGCAACAGGCGTTGAACCGATATAGGGGGGATATTCGTGTTGAAAAGCATATCTTGAGAAAATGAGCTATCGCATCGGGTGGCACCTTCAAGCGATAGCTTGTGGGTGTGGAAGGAAAGTTGGGGTGCATAGAGTTTAGTCAAGCTGACAAGATACGAAAGAAGTGCAAACGCTATAATATCCCCTGTCATGGACATAAACTGACATTTAGCTGTTATCGGCGACAGCCCATTCTTCACCGCCCACTCTTCTGCGATTATTTCATTCAGGCCGTTCAGTTAGCACAGCAAAAGCATGGTTTTGATATATGGGCCTTTGTGTTGATGCCTGAGCATGTCCACCTGCTGATCTATCCGACCGATGTTTCTTATTCGATTTCGGCTATTTTGAAAAGTATCAAACAAAGCACTGCCCGCAAAGCCATTGCTTGGCTTAGGAACTGCGCATAAATAACCTATCCATTTCTCATCTCATCTTCACATTATCTTCAGCCGAATCTCAATCACGAAATCCTCGACGTAGAATAGCTATGCCTGCGGTTTCGCTCAATCGATTGCGACTGAATCGAATGCAAATCTGAGCGATAAATGAACAGTTTATTTATACGCAGTCCCTTAGGGGAAATAAACCGGCCGCTTTGGACACATTGAAAACCGGCCAGAAATATGAAAAGATTCGATTCTGGCAGGACGGCGGTGGCTACGACCGCACTATCTTTTCGCACAAAGCAGCGTTTAACAGTGTTCATTATATCCATATGAACCCGGTCAAAAGATCGCTTGTCGAAAGTCCAAATGAATGGTATTATTCCAGTTGTCAGATGCATCAGGATGGTACAGGTCCGCTGGAGATATGTTTGGAACATTTTCCACGACGATAGGATTTGATGAAGACAGGAAGCATAATATGTTTCGCAACACCCACAAGCTATCGCTTGAAGGTGCCACCCAATGGGAGTATTGCTTGTGAAGTGGTAGGTTATTCTTTTTTCTTAAAGATATTCAGCGGCTGTTTCAGCACTGAAAGATAGACCGCATCTACTTCAGGCATATCTAAGGTTCCGTGAACCTGGACTTTCCACAGAGCCGAGCTAATTCCTCTTGCTAATGTGTCAAGGATTGTTTTCTCGTCGCCAAGCTTTCGATCCCACGAAGCCAGTTCCATCTCGAGCTGACGATTTTGGAAATTTACCTTTCCCTGACCGTGAAAAATCAGGGGATTGCCGATCATCCGTATGTGTTCAAAGATCAATTCCGGGCCCAAGATAGCCGCACTTAAATCGATCTCACTGAAAACAAAATTCTCAGGGCGTTTCAACTGAACCGCCGTCAATATCTTTCCAAGCAGCGACTGGCGGCCCATTTTAAGATCAACCATCGTTGCTTCAAAGGTTCCACGCGAAACCAAAAAATCACCCATGTCTCCTTCCAATGCCAACCGGCCGGTAGCTGACCCCTGCATGGCTCCTTGCGACGGTATTTTCCCTCCCGCCGCCAAAAGTTTTTGTATATCCACCTTATCATAGTTCAGTTCCAGTTGGTATCGGGGCACTTCATCTGGTTGCAAATCCATTTTCAAGGTCCCGGTAACATCGCCATCATAGAGAGTGGCGGTGAAGCCATCGCTTTCCAACTGCATCGAATTGGGGTCAAATACAAGATCGCCGCTAACCCCTGTTACAATCCGATCACGGTATATGAACTGGTCAATCTCATAGTGAGTCAGTGCCTGCCATTGTCTTGTGTCAAAATCAAATACGAAATGCCCCTCGCAGTCACCGTCTAATCCACTGACGGCATCTGTCTGTCCAAATGAAAGTTCATCCGCATTTACTTTTGCATGAACATCAATCCGTTCCGGTCCTTGTGATCCGATCTTAAGAAATCCATCTTCAAGATGAACGCTGACCTTTCCCTTCGGGCTAATCTGCGTCAACACCCGGGCAGTTTTTTCACCCAATTGCTCCTTCGTCAGCGATTCCAGAGAAATATCCGCTACTTCAAATCCCGAAAAGATCACACGGTCATCCCGGATATGCAGGCGACCGCTGGCTCTACCCAAAACCGCATCGTCCCATGTGAGTGGGTTGTCGTTGCAATCAATAATAAGCTCGTTTATGCCGCTCTCTGCTTTCGGCACATTCATCGCCAATTGTCCCGTAACATCGAGCGGGCCGCGGATGCCGAGTTTTCCCAGCTTTTGGCGAGCATCCTGATCGATGGCGTCCCAAAATGTTTCGTTCAGGTTAAAGCCCTTCAGGTCCAGTGCAAGGCAAATTCCCGGCCGGTTCGGGTCGGTTCCCTGTGACCACAGCTGACTTTCTCCGATGTGAATCGGTCCGCTTTCGGTCTGCGCCAGGAACGACTCCAACTGCACCACATCCTTCGTTACGGTCGCCGTCAGTTCAACACCGGTCATGGGCAGCGGAAAAACATCATGTTGGAAAGCGTTGGCCTTTACTTCGATCCCGGCGGAATAGTCCAGAAATCGCTCATCTGCCTTGTCTGGGTAAACCTTTACAGAAAAATCAGCCACCGCATCAATCTCATCGGTCTTGAGATGCTTGAAAAATGTTCCGTACCTTTTGGGCAATGCCTGGATCAATTTTTGATTGACCGGAATGTTTTTGCCTGTGATAGTGACATCAAACACCTGCTCGATTTCCTCCTGCTGGAGCACTCGGCCATTGACTTCAATCTGTCCCCCGTTGTCACAATCCGCAAGGACACCCTTGATGAGCAATTGCTGCGGCCGCAAAATAACTCTTCCCGTAAGATTTTTTAATGGATAGGGAAAATGCTTATACATCGCCGAGACATTTATTAAATCCAGTATCACTTCTTTCTTTTCCTGCCCGTCGGGTGTTCGCTCAAAGTAGTAATTCGTCTCAGCCAGCCCTTCTGGCGTAAAATCATACCAGGCCTTCTTGGCTTTTGCGGACAGCGATTGGTACATGTCGTCATCAAAACGCATATCGTCACTGGTCACACGAAAATAGATCGACACCTCCGGCCCAAAGTTCGCCACCTCTCCATCAATCCGCAAGTGGATATCGCCATGCCGTGCCTGAATCTGTTTTAACCGGATGGTTCGGCCTGCGAATTCAATGTCGCCCTGCATCTTCTCGATCCGATAGGGGAAGTGTTTGTCGCAAATGGAAATATCCTTGCACAAAATCAGACCGTCGAGCCGTGTCTGCGACAGGTCATCCAATTCGGCCGTGATCGAAATATCCAATTCACCGGCGCCGGCAGGATGAAACCGTCTGAGAAATCGAGCGAACCCAGAATCTGACGCCTCGATCAGCCAGCGGTAGGAAACTGTACCCGGATCGAACCGGTCCGACAGCGTTAAACCGTGCAGGCCGACATTCAACTCCATCGGGCGATTTCCTGTGCGGCCAATGACCCCGTCGAACTCCGCACGCCCCTTGCCTATCGAAAATCCAAATTGCTTGATGGCGATTGTCTTTTCATCAAATACGGCCTCAAGCTTGATGTCTTTCATGTCCCACTTATTTTGTAATATTCCGGCGGGTGGCATTATAATTTGACCGGTTGCGAAAAATTGGCTTTGTTTCCCATCATCACCGATCCGGAAACCGCCCTGCAATTTGCTTTCGCCAAAACCAAACCGTCCATCCGTTTCGAGCATGAAACTGTATTCATCCCTTTTGACCGGTGCCGCAATCTGCCCGTTGATGCTTACAGTTGTCAGGATGTCCGCCGCATTCTCTCCCTTTTGTCGCACGCGAACAGCGCCGCGTTGGATTTGGAGCAAAGGGATAGGCCGACCCGAATGTTTTGTTTTTTGAAATGACAGACCGCCAAGATTCCATTCTTTTGAGGAGGCATTATAATCCGCCGTCAGCAGAAAATCGGACAGGATGACGGAGTGAACTGTAAATCGGCCGGTCAGAAGTGCCCACAGATCAAACTGAACCTCGATCTGGTCCGCCTGCAGGATGGGAGCGTCGAGAATCGCCCGGCTGTCTTCGGCGATGACAATGCCGTTAAGGCGGATCGCACCGACCCCGGAAAACCGGCCGGCCTGAATATTGACCGCCCCGCCGCAAAGCTTTTGGAGTTTTGCCTCGGCCGCCGACGGAATCACGAAAAAGCTGATCACATAAAAAAACGCCACTACAATAACCAGCCAAACAAAACTGGACTCGACATACAACAAGACCCGATGCCTGGCAAAGAAGCGACGAAATCTCTTGATTTTTGCAAGCGTAATCACGATGGATTTTCAGACCTCAGTTCTCAGATTTCAGTCCTCAGGAAAAAACCTTACTAAAATGGTTCGTTTGATAAAACGATACTTATCCACAGATTTCACTGATTGACACAGATTTCAAAAAAAACAGAACCACGAATTAACTTAGGGCGGTCGAGTGAGCAACCAAAAAAAGAGAACCACGAAAAACACGAAAAAAAGAAAAGATGGTAACCGCAGATTTCGCGGATTTTAAAAGAAAAGAGCTGCTAACGCAAGGGTCGGGAGAGAAGCAAAAACCGCAAACATTAACCGCTTGCCTTTCTTTATATAACCATTTATTAAATAAAACCTTACAACAACAGCATCAAAAAATGACGCATCAAATTCAAGGAAAAACATGTTTGTTTTATTCATTTATTCATGTGATTTAATACTTCAAATAAAGTAC